>CAZLWI010000001.1:0-63187 GCA_964563525.1 uncultured Lachnospiraceae bacterium
ATATTGGTTTTTCATGTATTGTTTCTTTTTTCTTATTTAAAAACTCAACAAATGAAGAAATACCACCTTCATACATAAATTCAGATTTCTTAAGATTTTCTGTATTTCTTTGATCTTCTAATGTTATTTTTAAACCTCTAGTTAAAAATGCCATTTCTCTTAATCTATTTTCTAAAGTTTCATAATCATACTCTGTTGTTTGGAATATTTCAGGATCAGCTAAAAATCTAACTTTAGTTCCTGTTTTATCAGAATCAACAATCTTGTTTAATGGTTCAACTGTTTTACCTCTTTCAAATTTAATTCTATAAACTCCACCATTTTGATTTACTTCAACTTCTGTCCATAATGAAAGAGCATTAACAACAGATGCACCAACACCATGAAGACCACCAGATACTTTATATCCACTATCTCCACCAAATTTACCACCAGCATGTAATACAGTATATACTGTTTCAACAGCTGATAAACCTGTTTGTTTTTGAATTCCTATTGGTATACCTCTACCATTATCTCTAATTTGAATAATATTATCTTTTTCAATTATTACATTAATTTCTGTGCAATAACCTGCTAAAGCCTCATCAACACTATTATCTACTGTTTCAGATACTAGATGATGTAATCCTCTAGCTGATACAGTTCCAATATACATTGCTGGTCTTTTTCTAACAGCTTCTAATCCTTCTAAAACTTGTATCTGTTCTGCACCATAATTGTTACTAACTTTTTCCATTACTCCTCCATCGCTTTCCCTGATTTAATTTGAATGTATTTAATTTTACTATTTTCTTTTTTATCTTTATTATTTTTATCTTTTTTGTTTTCTGTAATATATTTATTCATAGATATTTTGCTTGTAGATGTTATAAATATTTGAGTATCTTCAATATTCTTAAAAAATCTATCAACTCTTTTACTATCTAATTCTGACATAAAATCATCTAATATTAATATTGGATTTTCATCACTTTCATTTTTTAGTATTTCTAATTCTGATATTTTTAATGATAATATTGTTGATTTTTGTTGTCCTTGAGAACCATATTTCTGTATATCTCTATCATTTAATAATATTTCAAAATCATCTCTATGAATTCCTATACTCGTATGCCCAATAAATATATCTCTTTTTAAATTATTATTCAATTGTTTTACAAATTTGTCTTTGTTTTTTAATATTGAGTCATATTTTATTAATATATTTTCTTGCATTTTAGAAATAATATACTTCTGATGTACAAGATTTATATATTTATTAATTTTTTCAATATATTCTAATCTGTATTGATATATTATTTCAGCTTCTTCAATTAATTGAATATTTAATACTTCAATTAAAGATAAATCTATATCTTCTAATAATTTACCTTTATCTAATTCTTTTGATATTTGTTTTAATATAGAATTTCTTTGATTTAAGATTTTATAATATTTAGATAATGAATCAATATATTTAGGTTTTAATGGTCCTATTAAATTATCCAGAAACTTTCTTCTTTTATCAGGGCCACCTTTTATTATATTTATATCTTCCGGTTTAAATATTACAATATTTAATTTACCATATATATTTGATAATCTTTTCTGTAAAACTCCATTAATTAATATCTTTTTACTATTTTTATTTTTATCATAAAAAATAGTTATTTCATTATCTCTATCATTTTTAACAAATTCTATTCCTATATTAAAAAAATCATCATCAAATCTTACTATTTCGTTATCTTTATTATTTTTAAAAGTTTTACCATAAGCAAAATAATATATAGCTTCTACAATATTTGTTTTACCTTCAGCATTATTACCATATATTATATTAATCTTATTATTAAAATTAATTGTTTCATTTTCATAGTTTCTAAACGAATGTAATCTTATTTTTTTAATATACATTAATCATTAGTCCTTAAAGGTAATATTATATATGTAAAATCTTTACTTTTATCAACTGGTGTAATTAAACAAGGAGAAACTGATGTAGAAAAATTAATATTAATCTCTTCATCTTCAATATTCTTTAATACATCTAAAAAGAATTTAGGATTAAATTTTAATATTGTATCTTTTCCCTCTGTTTCAACAATAATTTCTTCATCTGCATTACCAATAGTAGAAATACAAGTTAATTTCATTTTACCAACTGAAATATCAATTGTTACAGGTTCTTTTTTTTCTTTAGCAGTAGAAATTAACATTACTCTTTCTAAAGATTCTGTAAATATTGATCTATTTACTTTAACTTTAGTATCAGCCTTTGTTTCTAATAACGAATTATAGTTTAAAAAATCACCATCTAATGTTTTTGTAACAATTTTACAATTATCTAAATTAAAAACAGCTTGTCCTTTTTCAGTACCTATTGAAATTTCATCAAAAGACTCATCTAATATTCTTGCAATTTCAGCTAATGATTTACCAGGTATTACAACTTTAAATTCTGATTTCTTATCTTTTTTAGATTCTCTTTTAATAGTTCTAATAGCTAATCTAAAACCATCTAAAGCTACAACAGTTAATTTATCTTTTTCAACATTAAATAATGATCCTGTATATAGTTTTCTTTTTTCATCTGTTGAAACAGAAAAATTAGTTTGATTTATTATTTTCTTTAAATTTCTTTGTTCTAATATTACAGAGTTTTCAATTTTAATCTCTGGTAATTTAGGATATTCTTCTGCACTCATTGTTGATAATTGATATTTAGATCCCTTACATTCCATCTTTAAAATACCATCTTTATCAACATTAATATTAATATCTAATTCTGGCATTCTTCTAACTATTTCTCTAAAAGTATATCCTCTTACAACAATAGCTCCTTCTTTTTTAATATTTACATTATCTTCTATAGTATATTCAATACCTATTTCTAAATCATATGTAGTTAGAATAAGTTTTTTATCTTTAGCTTGAATTAATATTCCTTCTAATACAGGTATAGTTGTACTATTAGGTATAGCATTAGAAACTGTATCAATTCCTTTTAATAATGAGTTTTTTTCAATTTTAAATTGCATGTTTATCTCCTTTTATTTATATAAATATTTAGTAGTAGTAATAGTAGGTATTGTGGATTTAGTGGATAAGTGATTTTTTAATTATATTATTATGTATTTGTCTATGTGTATAACTTGGTGGATAAGTATAGTCATATATTTTTTTATTCACAAAATTTATATTTTTATAGTTTTCCTTTATTTTTTTTATTTCTTTCCACAATTTTATGTGAATTGTTTATATGTTGATATATAAAGCTTTTATTAATGTTTAATATAATAAAATTATGTAAATTTAAAGTTATTTTTTAATAAAAATTTGATAAATCAACATTTGTCACTATTTAATATTTCATTTAAACTATCCACAATTAATTTTGTTTCTTTAACTGTTTTTAATTTGTTTTTAATTTTATCTTCAGCATACATTATTGTAGTATGATCTTTTCTGTTAAAAATTTTAGATATTGTAGCATATGGTAATCCTAACAATGTTCTACATAAATACATACCAATTTGTCTTGGAAAAGCTATATTATTTGATCTTTTAGTTGATTTCAAATCATCAACATTTAAATTAAAATAATTAGCAACAGTAACTAAGATAGTATCAGTTGTTAATACTTTTTCACTTTGCATACTTGTTTCATTAACAGCTTTTTCAGCTATTTCTCTAGTAATATTAGTTTTTGTTAAAGTTGAAATAGCTATTATTTTGTTTAATATTCCCTCTAAATCTCTAATATTAGTTATTTCTTTTTCAGCAATTAATGATAATATATCATTTTCAATTATTATATTTTCTTCTTCAACTTTTCTTTGTAGAATAGCTAATCTTGTTTCATAATCTGGAAAACCTATATCAACTGTTAATCCCCAATTAAATCTAGACTTTAATCTTTCTTCTAATATAGGAATATCCTTTGGTGGTCTATCTGCAGAAAATACTATTTGCTTTTTATTCTCATGTAATTCATTAAAAGTATGGAAAAGCTCTGTTTGAGCAGCTTCTTTACCTGACAAAAATTGAACATCATCCATTAAAAATAAATCAACATTTCTATATTTCTTTCTAAATAACTCTGTTTTATTTGATTTTTGTTTAATAGATTCAACTAGATCATTTAAAAATTTTTCAGAAGTAACATAAAGTATTTTTGCATCTTTGTTTAGTTTTATCATTTCATTACCAATTGCATGCATTAAATGAGTTTTTCCTAATCCCACTCCTCCATATATAAATAGTGGATTATATTTTGTATATGGATTTTCAGCAACAGCTAAAGCTGTAGCTTGAGCAATATTATTATTTTGTCCTACAACAAATGTATCAAAAGTATATTTTGGATTTAAATTTGAAATATAGTATTTATCACTATTATTAGAAGAGTCTTCTGTATCTGTAAACTCTAAGTTAGAATCTATTTCTTTTTGTGAAAATATCTCTAGATTATATGATTTTTTAGTTATAAATTTAAAAGTATTTAAAAGAAGATCAAAATATTTTTCAGATATAAAATCTTTATGTACATCAGATTCAGCTATTAATGTAATAGAATCTTCTGTTAATTTATGTATTTTAATATTTTTTATCCATGTATCAAAAGCTATTGTTGTTACTTCCTCTTTTAAAAGCTCTTTAGCTGAATACATTAATTCTTCTGAAGTCATTTCTTCTCCTTATTTAAACAATAATCCTATTTGAATAATATAAAAAAAAGCAGTAAAAGTCAATTAAGATTTAAGCTAAACTTTTAAATTGATTATAGGAAAATTAGTTGATATAATTTAAATATAAATATTATAAAAGCATATTTAACAATAAAGGTTTACATAAACATGTGTTACGTTTTTGTAATAAATTAAATAGTCCATATAAATACTAATAAATATTGCAATTTTTAATAAATTAGAGTATAATAAATAAACGTTAACAAAAAAGGAGGTTTAACATGAAAAGAACTTATCAGCCAAAAAATAGACAAAAAAAGAAAGTTCATGGATTTAGATCAAGAATGAAAACTTCTAAAGGCAGAGATGTTTTAAAAAGAAGAAGAGCTAAAGGTAGAAAGAGACTATGTGTATAAGGTAGTAGCCTTATTTTTAGTATTATGAAGAAAAAATTTAGTATTAAAAAAAATTATCAATTTAAATATATATTTTTAAAAGGAATTTCAGAATCTGGCAAGATTTTGAAAATTATATATTTAAAAAACAGTAAGACAAATAACAGATTAGGTATTTGCGTTAATAAAAATATTAAAACAATACCTTTAAAAAACAAATGTAAAAGATTAATAAGAGAATCTTTTAGACATATCTTTTTAAAACAAGGCTTTGATATTGTAATTGTATGGAGAAATACAAACACAGAATATGAATATAGTGAAGTTTTAAATGATATGCAAAATATATTTAGAAAACTGGAATTATTAAATGAAGAAAATAACAATTAGTTTAATAAAGTTTTATCAAAAAGCTATATCACCACATTTAAATAAGGGATTAGTAAAATGTAAATATCATCCATCATGTTCAAATTATATGATTCAAGCTATCCAAAAAAATGGAATAAAAGGCTTTTTTCAAGGAATATGGCGAATATTAAGATGTAATCCTTTTTCTAAAGGTGGATATGATCCAGTTAAATGAGGTTTAAATGTTTTCGTGGATAACTAGTATATCAAACATATTTGGTTATGTTTTGAATTTTATTTATGATTTAGTAGGTAATTATGGAATAGCTATTATTCTATTTACTTTAGCTGCTAAAGTCATTCTTATGCCTTTAACATATTTTCAACAAAAAAGCACTAAGAAAAATGCACTTATAAGTGAAGAAGTTAAAGCTTTACAAACAAAATATAAGGGAAATGAGAAAAAACTTCATGAAGAAACAATGAAGCTATATAAAGACAGAAATACATCTCCATTAGCTGGTTGTTCTTCATGTTTAACTGTAATTATTCAGATGGTATTAATACTATCTATTTTCTATTTAGTTAATGAGCCATTAACATATATGAAAAAAATAGATCCACAAGTATATAAGCAATACGAAATCAGAATGTATGAAGAAGTTATAGCTGAAAAAGAAAAATTAGAAACTGAAAAGAAAAAAGAAGTTAAACAAGACAATAAAGAAGAAGCACAGAAACAAAAAGAGAAAAAAGAAGAAGTTAAAAAAGAAGAAATTAAAGAAGAAAAACCTGAAGAGAAGGAAGATACTAGAACAGAAGAACAAAAAGAGCAAGACAAAATAAAAGAATTAAGAACAAAATCTGGCATTTTAAGACCTCAGATGGAAATGATTAACAGATTTAGAGATGAGAACGAAGCTTTTGATATTAATACTAAATTCTTAGGATTAGATTTAGCTCAAATACCAACAAACAGTTTAAAAACAATTGATATTAAAGACTTTAAAACATATGGTGCATTAGTTAATTTAATAATCCCTGTATTATATATAGGGATTTCAATAGCAAATATTATTTATACAAATAAACAGATGAAATCAATGACTCAGAAAGAAGATAAAAATGTAATAGAAGTTAAGGCAGAAAAAGTCGTTGAAGAAAACAAAGAAGATAAAAATTTAAAAGAACAAGACAATAAAGAAAACAAAGAAGATAAATTAAGTGCAGAAGATATTGGTGGTGCAATGAAAGATGCAAACAAGTCAATGCTATATTTTATGCCGGTTATCATGTTTGTAGTAACAATGGGAGCACCTTTGAGTTTAGCTCTTTATTGGTTAACTAATACATTATTATCATTTGGAGAAAAAGCTATTATTGATAAAATAATAAAAACACAGGAAGAAAAAGATGAAAAGCAAGAAAACAAAGATAATACAATTAAAGCAAAGAGTAAAAAAATAGAAAAATAGGTGAATATATATGAAAAATATTTATGAAGGAAGAACAAAGGAAGATGCTATTAGAGAGGCATGTAAAGAGTTAGGTGTAGAAAAAGAAGAATTACTTGTAGAAGTATTAGAAGATGAAGAACCTAAAAAAACAATGTTTAGTATTTTAGATAGAAAAAGAGTTAAAATAAAAGTAAAAGTAAATAAAAAAACATCTAAAAAATCTGAAACAAAAAAGACTAAAAGTAATAACAAAACTAGAATAAAAGAAGCTGTAAATATAAATGACCAAATAGTTTTTTTAGAAAAGGTTTTAGAAGAATTTAAAGAACTATATAAAGAAGATAATTTTACATATGAAATTAAAGAAGATAATAGACATATTAATGTAACTATAGATCTTAATAATAGAAGTAAATGGATTGGATATAGGGGAAAGACTTTAAATGCATTACAAAGTGTTTTAACAGCAATGCTAGCATCTAATTTTAATACCTTTACAAGAGCATATATAAATATTGGTACATATAAAGAAGAAAGACAAAAACAATTAGAATCTTTAGCTTCAAAAATATCTAATACAGTTAAAAGAACAGAAAAGAAGATTACATTAGAACCTATGAGTTCTTATGAAAGAAAAATCATACATGATTATATTGCAAAAGATGATGATTTAAAATCAGAAAGTATAGGAGAAGAACCGAACAGAAAAGTAGTGGTTTCATTAAAATAAAATAGTAAATATTTTTTAGTCCGGAGTTTTCTTTGGACTATTTTTATTTAAAGAGGTTATATGGATACGATAGTAGCAATTTCAACAGCACCAGGATTAGGTGGAATAGGTATTATTAGAATGAGTGGTAAAAACTCATTTAATATTCTATTGAAAATGTTTAAATCAAAGAGAATTAAAGAAGTAGAAGATATTAAACAAAATTCCATTATTTATGGACATATTTATGATGGAAAAACAAGAGTAGATGAAGTTATGGTTTCTTTTTTTAAAGCTCCTAATTCATATACAAAAGAAAATATAGTAGAAATAAATTCTCATGGTGGAATAGTTGTAATGAGAAAAATACTAGATATTTGTATAAATAGTGGAGCTAGACTTGCAGATCCAGGTGAATTTACAAAAAGAGCATTTATTAATGGAAGAATAGATTTAACACAAGTTGAAGCTGTTGCAACAATTATTGGAGCTAATTCTGATTCAGAACTTAAAGTTTCTAATTTATTATTAGAAGGTAAATTACAAGATAAAATTAATTTAGCTAAAGATAAAATATTAGAGATTTTAACAATAATGCAAGTAAATATTGATTATCCAGAATATGAATTACCTAAAATAGATAACAAAACAATAGAGATAAATTTAAAAGAAGTATTAAAAGAGTTTGAAGTATTAGCAGATACATTTAATATTGGAGATAAGATAAGAGAAGGAATTTCAGTAGCAATAATAGGTTCACCGAATTCTGGAAAATCCTCTTTATTAAACTATATATTAAATGTAGAAAGAGCGATTGTTACAGAAATTGCAGGAACAACAAGAGATTCAATAGAAGAAATTATTAATATAGCAGGGATGCCTGTTAGACTTATAGATACAGCTGGAATAAGAGAAACAAAGGAAAAAGTTGAAAAAATTGGAATAGAAAGAACTATTCAAATAGCAAAAGATAGTGATATTATTATAGCTATTTTCGATACATCGGTAGAATTAAATGAAGATGATATGAAAATATTAGAACTTTGTAAAGATAAAAATACCATTATAGTTTTAAACAAGATAGATTTACAAAGAAAAATAAATGATGAGATTATTAATAAACAAAATAAAGAAGTAATTGAAATATCAATATTAGAAAGAAAGCAAGTTGATAATGTATTAACTAGTTTAAAAAACACTATATCTGAAATTTCATTAGATCTAAAGAAAGATTCATCTTTGGTTATTATTCATGAAAGACAAAAAAAGATAATATTAGAAACAATAGAACTTATAAGAAAATCTATATCAGAAATTGATAAAATACCTGTAGATATATTATCTACTTCAATAGAAGAAATATTGCATAAATTAGCAGAGATTACAGGTGATGATGTAAAAGAAGATATGATAAATGACATATTTAGTAATTTTTGTTTAGGTAAATAGGTGAGAAATGTTTAATGCTGGAGATTATGATATTGCAGTAATTGGAGCAGGACATGCAGGAATAGAAGCGGGTTTTGCAGCGGCTAGACTAGGAATGAAAACACTAGTTTTTTCAATAAGCTTAGAATGTGTTGCAAATATGCCATGTAATCCTAGTATTGGCGGAACATCTAAAGGGCATCTAGTAAGAGAAATTGATGCATTAGGTGGAGAGATGGGCAAAGTTGCAGATGAAACTGCAATTGCAATTAAAATGCTTAATATGTCAAAAGGACCAGCAGTTCATTCTTTAAGGGCACAAATTGATAGAAGCAAATATCATGAGGTAATGAAACAAAGATTAGAAAATGAACCAAATATTTTTCTTAAACAAGCAGAGATAGTTGATATTATAACTGAGAATAACAAAGTAGAAGCTGTAATAACAGATGTGGGTGCAAGATATAATGTTAAAGCAATAATACTTGCTACAGGCACATATTTAAAAGGACAAATATTTATAGGTGATTATGTTAAAAACTCAGGTCCAGATGGAGTTTCTGCAGCTAATAAATTATCAGATGTATTAAAAAACATGAAAATAGATATGCAAAGATTCAAAACAGGAACACCAGCAAGAGTTAACAAAAATTCAGTAAATTTTGAAGTAATGGAAAGACAAGAAAATAATGATGATATTATGCCATTTTCTTTTGAATCCACAAAACCTATTATTAATAAAGTATATTGTTATTTAACATATACTAATGGCAAAACACATGAAGTTATTAGAAAAAACATAGAAAAATCAGCAATGTTTAGTGGAAATATTACTGGAGTTGGTGCAAGGTATTGTCCTTCTATTGAAGATAAAGTACATAGATTTGCAGACAAAGAAAGACATCAAGCATTTATTGAACCAATGGGATTAAATACTAATGAAATTTATGTTCAAGGAATGAGTTCTTCTTTACCAGAAGATGTACAAATAGAATTCTATAAAACTATGAAAGGATTAGAAAAAGTAGAATTTACTAGACCTGCCTATGCCATAGAATATGATTGTTTTAAACCATATGAATTAAAATCATCACTTGAACTTAAAAAAGTTGAAGGATTGTATGGAGCTGGACAAATAAATGGAACATCTGGATATGAAGAGGCTGCAGCACAAGGATTAATTGCAGGTATTAATGCAGCAAGAAAAATTAAAGGTAAAGAGCCAATTGTATTAAGAAGAGATCAAGCATATATTGGTGTATTAATCGATGATATTATTACAAAAAGCACATGGGAACCTTATAGGATGATGACTTCAAGAGCAGAATACAGGCTTTTATTAAGACAAGATAATGCAGATTTTAGATTAACTAAAATTGGATATGATATTGGTTTGATTTCTAAGGATAGATATAATAAATTTAAAGACAAAATGAAAGCTGTAGATAAAGAAATTAGAAGAGTAAAATCAAAAGTTATTAAACCTACAGATAAGGTTAACAAACTACTTAAAAAACATGACACAACACCAATTACTACAGGTGTTAAACTTGCAGAACTAATAAAAAGAACAGAATTAGATTATAATATTTTATCTAAAATAGATGATGATAGACCAAAACTTTCCAAGATAGTTCAAGATGAAGTTAATACAGTTATAAAATATAAAGGATATATTGATTTACAAAAGAAACAAGTAGAAAAGTTTAAAGATTTAGAAAATAAATTAATACCAGAAGATTTTGATTATAGTGATATTAAAGGTATTAGATTAGAAGCAAAAGAAAAGCTAATAAAATTTAAACCAGATTCAATTGGACAAGCATCAAGAATTTCTGGAATATCACCATCAGACATATCTGTATTATTATTATATATAGACACATATTATAAAAATAATAAAAGATAAGTTTTGGGAATAAGAAATTAAAATCGTTATAAACTATAAATAGCAATACATACAAGCTGGACAATTGTCCATTTACAAATGTAAAAATTAGGTAAAAAATGAATTTAGAAGAATTTAAAAAAATTTTAAAAGAAGGATTAGTACTAAATAATATTAGTATTAATCTTAACAATGAAAAGCAAGAACTGTTATTTAAATATATGAAATATATATTAGATAAAAATAAATATATTAATTTAACTGCAATTAAAGATAAAAAAGACTTTATATATAAACATTATATAGATTGTTTTCATATTATTAAATATATTAAGAAAGGAAAGTTAATAGATATTGGAACAGGAGGAGGCTTTCCTGGTATTCCGTTATTAATAGTAATGGATGATTTAGAAGTTACATTTTTAGATTCAACTAAAAAGAAACTTAAAGTTATAGAAGAGTTTATTTTTGAAAATAATATAAGTAAAGCTAAATTTATTCATGATAGAGCAGAAAAATTAAATAAAGATGAAAAACATAGTAATAATTATGATTATGTTACTACTAGAGCAGTATCTAATATTGAGAACATCATAGATTATACGCTTCCATATTTAAAAAAGGATGGACTAGGAATCGCAATGAGAGGCAAACTTGAAGAAGAAGTTGAAATTCTTAAAAATACTAATATAAATAAAATAGATAAATATAATTTAATTGATCAAAACAATATGAAAAATGAAAGATATATCCTTTTACTTAAAAAATAAAATATAAGATTAAGGGGAAAATTATGAAAATTTTAATTGTCGATGATGATAAACATTTAAGAAGTGTAATAAAAGAATATGCCGAATTTGAAAAAATACAAGCTTTTGAAGCTGTAAATGGATTAGAAGCTTTAGAAATGGTAAAAAAGGAAGACTTTGACATCATTATACTAGATATTATGATGCCTAAGATAGATGGATTTACAGCTGCAAAAGAAATAAAAACAATTAAAAACATACCCATAATAATGTTATCTGCGAGAGATGATGAGTATGATAAATTACATGGATTTGATTTAGGAATTGATGATTATGTCACAAAACCTTTTAGTCCTAAAGAATTAATTGCTAGAGTAAAAGCAATATGCATTAGATCACAGAAAAATGTTAATCAGCAGATACTTTTTTATGAGACTTTAAAAATAGAAATATTATCAAGAAAAGTTTTGGTTGAGGATGAAGTAATTGAGTTAACATTAAGAGAGTTTGATATATTAGTGTATTTGTTAAAAAATAAAGGCAAAGTTTTATCAAGACAACAAATATTAGATTATGTTTGGGGATATGAGACATTCAATTATGACAGAACAGTTGATTCACATATAAAAAGTATAAGGAAGAAGTTAGGAAATTATAGTAAAAACATTAAAACTGTAAGAGGGGTAGGATATAAGTTTGATGAAAAATAAAAAAATAAATAATAACAATAATAACAAAGCAAGAAATACTAAAAAAAGAATGAAGTTTTATAATACTCTCTTTTTGTATTTTGCTTTTTTTGCAATAAGTATATTTGTTATTATTTTTTTAATGCAAATAATATTTTTAAAGCCAATGTATAAGAGTTCAAAGGAAAAGCAAATAAAGAGAGTTGCAGAAGAAATAGAAGAAAAATCTTTAAAAGGTAATTTATCTTCAAAGAACGAAGAGAGTTTTAAAAATGAGATAGATAAGATTGCTTATAACAATCAAATTCAAATATATTTATACCAAAAAAATGATATATATTATATATCAGAAAGCAATCCTGGAAGAATACCACAAAATATTAATAATGAAATAAAAATAATATTGGACTATTTAAAAGAAAATAATGTTAAAGAATATACAAAGAATGTAACACTAAAGAAGCTTAATATAAATGCTAACATATATGTTAGAAGTTTAATTTCAAATCAAGAAAAATCATTTAATAATGATTTTAAGATTGTTATAGTTTCTCCTCTAGATCAAATTGATTCAACAATTGAAGTATTAACATTACAAAACTTATATATATCTATTTTTGCTATATTAATTGCACTTCTTATATCAATAATATTATCAAGAAAAATATCATCACCAATTGAAAACATTACTAAAGAAGCAAGGTTGTTAGAAGAAGGTAAGTATGATTTAAATATACCAGAAACTCAGTATTATGAAACGGAAAACTTAAGAAATGTTCTTCTAAAAAGCTCTCAAAAACTAAAAGAAAAAGATGCTTTTCAAAAGAATATAATTGCAAATGTTTCGCATGATTTAAAGACTCCATTATCAATTATTAAAGCATATACTGAAAAGATACAAGACATAACAGGTGATGATAAAATTAAAAGAGAAGAGGATTTAAAAATAATATCAAAAGAAACAGAAAACCTATCTTTACTAATATCAGATATCTTGGATTTATCTAAATTGGATGCTGGTGGCTATTTATTAAAGGTGGAAAAGTTTAATATAATAGAAGTTATTAATATAAATTTAAAAAGATTAGAACCAATAAAAGATAAAAAAAGTATAAAAATCAAGGTTAATATTGAAAAGAAGCAGGATAAAATAATTGTAAGTGGTGACAAATTAAAAATAAGCCAAGTAATATACAATCTAATATTAAATGCTCTTAAATATTCAAAGCCTAAATCAACAGTAAATGTAAATATAACATTAATTAAAAATGGTGTAAAAATAGAGATTCAAGATTTTGGTAAAGGCATATCAAAAAAAGATTTACCAAATATTTTTAGTCAATACTATAAGTCAAATGATAAATCGCGAAAAGAAGATATAGCTTCAACAGGTCTAGGTTTATCGATAGTAAAAAGTATATTAGAAAAGCATGAATTTGATTATGGTGTAGAATCAGAGGAAGATAAAGGAACAAAGATATGGTTTATTTTTGATACTATTAAATAAAGTATTGTGAAGAAAAAAACATAAATCCTCCATAATTTCATCAAACATATATTCTAGAATGTAATTAAGAAAGGAGGAGAAATATGAAAAGTAAAACATTTAAAATAGTTTTTACTCTTGCAATCGTTTTAGGAATAGTTTTAATTGGATATACAGTTTTTGCAGCTCAGACTCAAAACAAAAGACAAGGTCAGAATTTAACAATTCAACAAAAAGAAGAAATAGTAGACAAAAGAGTTAAAGAAGGAACAGTTACAACAGATCAAGCAAAAGAAATAAAATCAAAATTACAAAACTGTAATCCTGAAAATCCTCAAAGAATAGGCCAAGAATACAAATTAGGTTTTGGCAGAACTGAAGGAACTAAAGGTAATGGAGTAGGACAATCTGAACAAAAAGGTAGAGGATTAAGAAACGGAACTTGTAAATTGAGTGAACAACAATAATTACTAAATATTAATTTAACACAAGAAAAGAGAAGTATTTTTTTACTTCTCTTTTTATATATCTATATTAAACATAATAAAAAGACAAAAGATAAGTTTTGGGAATAAGAAATTTAAATTGATGTAAACCATAATTGATAAGACATACAAGATGGACAATTGTCCATTTACAAATGTAAAAATATACCAAACTTTAAAAATTAAAAAATAAAAGCAAAGAAACATAAATATAAATAAGTACAAAGTAAAACAAAGAATATAATAAATACTTGTTAAATTAATAAATTTTAAAGTTAAAAAGTAAAAGAAAATATTACAATACTGTAATATTTTTTATTTAAAATTTACAAATAGCGTTTTTTAACATTGTTAGTTAATAATGTTAATAAAAATAATTATTAGTTTTAAACAAGAAAGAAGACTAGAACAGCAATAGAAAATGCCTGTTAAAAAGAAAACAGAAAATGAAAGTTTATAGTAAACTTTATCATATTACAGTTGTCACGATAAAATAATCTGATTAAAGATGGTTTTTGTTTTATTGAAAATTTAAATATTAAATTTGACTAAAGTAGTAAAAAAATATATTATACATATATAGAAAGTGAGGTAATCTTGGCTAAAATAATATCAATTGCAAATCAAAAAGGTGGAGTTGGGAAAACAACTACAACTGTTAATTTATCAGCAATATTTGCAACAAAGGGTAAGAAAGTTCTGTTAATTGATGCTGATCCACAAGGCAATGCAACTAGTGGTTTAGGTGTAAATAAAAAGTTAGACCTATCACTATATAATGTTTTAATTGATGATACTGTAATGGAAGAATGTATCCAATCTACTAAAATAAAGAATTTAGACATATGTCCATGTAATATTGATTTAGCTGGTGCAGAAGTTGAACTAGTTTCTTTAATGTCTAGAGAAAAAAGATTAAAGAATAAATTAGATATTATTAAAGATAAGTATGATTATATATTAATTGATTGTCCTCCTTCTTTAGGATTATTAACACTAAATGCTTTAACAGCTTCTGATTATATATTAGTACCTGTGCAATGTGAATACTATGCGTTAGAAGGTTTAACTCAATTATTGAATACGGTTAAATTAGTAAAGAAACATTTAAATAATAAAATAGTAGTATTAGGAGCTATTTTAACTATGTATGATTCTAGAACTAATCTTTCAAATGAAGTAGTATCAGAGGTTAGAAAATTCTTCAAAAATCATGTATTCAAAACTATTATACCTAGAAATGTTAGGTTAAGTGAAGCACCTAGTTATGGGATGTCGATTATTGAATATGATGAAAAATCTAGAGGAGCTGAAGCTTACTTTTCTTTAGCAAAGGAAATATTAAGAGTTTTAAATCCTAGAAAAACTAAAGTAGAAATAAAGAGTAATACAGATAAGGTAAAGACATTAAAGAATGATGAAATAAAGAATAAGCAGGAACAAGCAAACAAGAAAAAAGTAAAAAAGTATACAAGAAAAATATAAGATAAGTTTTGGGAATAAGAAATTAAAATTGATATAAGTCTTAATTTGTAGTACATGCAAGCTGGACAATTGTCCATTTACAAATGTAAAATTATTTGAAAGGAAATAAAAAATGACAAAAAAAACAGGATTAGGAAGAGGAATAGGAGCATTATTTAGTGATAATGAAGTAGAAGAATATAATTATGATGATGAAAAAGCTTTAGTTAAAAGTTTGAAACTTACAGAAATAGAACCAAACAAAGATCAAGCAAGAAGAAATTTTGATAAAGCAAAATTAAATGAATTGGCTGAATCAATAAAAAAGTTTGGTGTATTGCAACCAATAATAGTTACTAAAAAAGATGAACATTATGAAATAATAGCAGGTGAAAGAAGATGGAGAGCTTCAATTATTGCAGGCCTTAAAGAAATACCAGCAATTATTAAAGAAGATAATGAAAAAGATAATGCGAAAATATCTTTAATTGAAAACATACAAAGAGAAAATTTAAACCCTGTAGAAAGAGCAAGAGGATTTACTGCACTTATAAATGAGTACGAACTAACTATTGCAGATTTGGCGAAAGCTTTAGGTTTAAATTCAACAAGAATTAAGGAAAATATAGAATTATTAAAATTAGATGATAGAGTAATAAAATATATTGAAGAAGGTAGTTTACCTGAAAGTACAGCAAAAGTTATATTAGAACAAGAAGATAAAGAAATACAATATGAATTAGCATTATATATAATAGAAGATGGATTAACAGCTAAAGAAGCAAAAAACAGATTAAGAGTAAGAAATAAAAAACAAAGACCTAAAAAACAAATAGAAGACTTACGAGAATACAAGGCATTAGAAAATAAATTTTCTGAACATTTTAAAACTAAAGTCAAAATTAATGTTGGAAAAAACAATAAAGGCAAAATTGTGATTGATTATAATTCTAATGAAGAATTAGAAAGAATAGTAAAATTAATAGAAAAAAACAAATAAAAACCTAAATTATGCAAAACAAAAATATTAGAATAAATAACATAGAATAAATTAAAGGAGCTAAGGGAAATACAGAATCCAGAGCTTCTTTTTTTATATAAATAAGGTGAATAACTCTCTTAAAGGCTATTAATATAGAAGCTTTTTAGATTAAGGAAAATTTAATATTACAAAAGTGTTACATAATTTAAAATATTTACTACTATTTATAAAAAAACAATGTAGAGCAAGCACGAGTAGTGATAAGAGTTATAAACACAAAAAAATTTGAGATTGCTTTTAAAAAAATAAAAAGTTATATAAGACAAAAAAATATAAAAATATTGAAAAAGACTAAAATATTAAAGTTTTTGAGTTTTTAAAAAGACAATTAAAAAACTTTAAGAGTAAAAGTTGAGATATAAAGCTTTTTTATTTAAAAGTATAAAAATTTATTAACACAAAAATAAAAAAATTATATTTTAAAGAATTGAGTTTTTATAAAGTGATTTCAAAAAGATTTGAAAATTAAAAGAAGATCTTTTGTAAGATTTGAAATTTAAAAAATACAAATCCAATAAAAAGAACACTTTTTCTTGTAAATAATATTTTTAAATTACATAAACATTAAATAAAAAATATAATTAAATATAATTGAAAATTTTATATAATTACTAGGGGAGTATAGAAGAGATAGAATTTTAAAACACATAAAAAATTAAAATAACTATATTTAATAGCAGTAGATAGTTGTAATTGGAAAGCCTGTGAAAATTAAAAGAGACATTGTATAGGTTGACAAAATAAGCAATAATTGCTAAAATGTTTATATCTTAATAGGGAGAGGTGGTCGAGTGGTTGAAGGCACCAGTCTTGAAAATTGGAACAGTGAAAGCTGTCGTGGGTTCGAATCCCACCCTCTCCGCCAACTTATGGAGAGTTACCCAAGAGGCTGAAGGGGCGGGTTTGCTAAACCTGTAGGGTGTCTAATAGATGCCGCGAGGGTTCAAATCCCTCACTCTCCGCCAAAGAACTGATAATCTGTCGGTTCTTTTATCAAAAAAACACCAATTTAAATTAAATTAAAATGCTTTACCTATAATGCTTACAAGCTTGTTATTTGACATAATTCTGTAATTATGGTATAGTAAGGCAAATCAAAAGGAGAAAAAAGATGGAAAAGCAAAAGTTAATTGCAAAGTCTTTTACCAAGAGATTTATTCTTAATCGTCAATATCAATTGCTTGCTGAAGATTTTGCAACTGATGAATCTGTAATCGAACTAATATTCAAAGATGTCCATGCTAATGAAATTGTTTTTATACCTATAAGAGTTACTAGTAATAGAGAATTTCTTTTAAGAGAAGAAGTTAAAAATTATTTTAAAAGAAGAAAAATAGCTCAAAATGTGAAATGGTATTTGACAAAGCATGGACTTTTAAATGAACAAATTAGAGTAGACTTTGCAGAAGTATCAGTAGATGGAGATAAGGCTAAACTAAGATATTCAATGAAAGTCATTTACTAATTAAAAAAACGAAATAAAAAAATAGGACTATTATTTAATTTAATATTTATTATATTAAATTAAGTGATATTCTTTATTATTCAACAAATATGCTACATTTAGTTATCGCTTTTGTTATTTTACTTGAAAAGGATACTAAAATGTAGTATATTTTTTATATACTTAATTAAAGGAGAAAATAAATTTTGGAAAAGCTTATAATTGAAGGTAATACACAATTAAAAGGTGAAGTAATAATAAATGGAGCAAAAAATGCAGCTGTAGCTATTGTTCCTGCCACATTATTAGTAAAAGGAGTTAGCAGAATAGAAAATCTACCAAATATACTTGATGTTAAATTGTTTTGTGAAATATTAAAGGAACTAGGAGTCGGAGTTAAGTGGATAGATGAACACACTGTTGAAATAGATGCAAAGAAAATTAAAACCAATGTTGCATTTTCTGATAAAGTCAAAAAGTTTAGAGCTTCATATTATTTAATAGGAGCATTATTAGGAAGAGAAAAAGGAGCAACAATTGGCTTACCAGGTGGATGCAATATAGGCGAAAGACCCATAGATCAACACATAAAAGGGTTTGAAGCTTTAGGAGCAAAAGTTGAGATTAATAAAGATATTGTTTCCGCAAAAACACAAAATGGACATTTAGAAGGTACATCAATATATTTAGATGTAGTTTCTGTTGGTGCAACTATAAATATAATGTTAGCCTCTGTTTTAGCAGAAGGAGTTACAATAATAGAAAATGCTGCAAAAGAACCACATATTGTAGATGTTGCTAACTTTTTAAACACAATGGGTGCAGATATTATGGGTGCAGGAACAGATACTATTAGAATAAGAGGAGTTAATGAATTAGTTAGAGATGCAACATATTCTGTAGTTCCTGATCAAATTGAGACAGGAACATTTATGATTGCTGCAGTTGCCTCAAAAGGTGATGTATTAATTAAAAATTGTATACCAAAACATATGGAATCCTTAACGGCTAAACTATTAGAAATGGGAGCAGAAATAGATTTAGGAGGAGACAGCATAAGAGTTACTTGTGATAAAAGACCTAAAAAAGTTAATATTAAAACACAACCATATCCAGGTTTTCCAACAGATCTTCAATCTCAAATGGGAGTAGCTTTAGCTATATCAGAAGGTATAAGTATAATAGAAGAAAATATTTGGGATTCAAGATTTCATTATACTGTAGAACTAAACAATATGGGCGCCAATATTAATATTCAAGGTAAAAGAGCCATATTTAGTGGAGTAAAAAAACTAAATGGAACAGCAGTAACAGCCACAGACTTAAGAGCTGGTGCAGCTTTATTGATAGCTGGGATTATTGCAGATGGTGAAACCGAATTAAGAAATATTAGTCATATAGATAGAGGATATGAAAAGATAGAAGAAAAGTTTAGAAACTTAGGAGCAAAAATTAAGAGGATTAGTGAATGATAAAATTTGTTAGTCTTTTTAGTGGAAGTTCAGGAAATTCATATTTTGTACAAGTAGATGATAATAAGTTTTTAGTTGATGTTGGTGTTTCAAAAAACAGAATAGTTACAGAATTAGAAAAAATTGGAGAAAATATTAAAGACATAGATGCAATATTTATAACTCATGAACATATAGACCATATTAGAGGACTATCTCTTATAAATAAATATTATAATATTCCAATACATATTAATAAAAAAACTTTAGATGAAGTTAATAATAAAATAAAAGAATTAAATGTTAATTCGATAAGTCTTTTTGAAAAAAAAGAATATAATTTTAAAGAAACTACAGTAAAACCTTTTAGTATCTCGCATGATGCAGTAGATCCTGTAGGTTTTTCTTTTTTTGATAAGGAAAATAATAAAATTACAATAGCCACAGACTTAGGAGAAGTTACAAAAGAAGTTTATAACAATCTCCAAAATAGCGATATATTGGTGCTAGAAGCAAATTATGATGATAATCTTATACATTACTCTCCTTATCCTAGATATGTTGTAAACAGAATCATAAGTAAAGATGGTCATTTATCTAATTTAGAATCAACAGAATTAGTAAGTGATTTAATTGAAGAAGGATTGAAAAATATTGCTTTAGGACATATAAGTAAAAGCAATAATAATTATGAATTAATACCTGATATATTAAATGAAAAATTATTATTAAAGAATATAGAAACTAAAAATATTAATTTAGAAATTTTAAGATGTGATGAATCAAGTAACGAATTATTAATAAAATGATTAAATAACTATAAAATCTCAAAAAATATTTTAATAAAAACATAAAAAAATATAAATAAATTTATAAAATACAAGTTATAAATATGAAAATTATAAAAAAACAGCAGTTATCTGACTGTTTTTTTGTTTTTATACGGGAATAAAAAATTTTTTAAAGAAGACTGTTTATATTTTTTAATCTAAAAATTCTTTATAAATTTCGTTTTTAGACAGTTTTAAATCTTTTGCCACTTGCTTTATTGCTTGATTCTTATTCAAACCTCTGTTTACATAATATTCCAAGTGTTGAGGTAAAGATATAGGAAAATCTTTGATATCTATGGTGTCTGGGGCTTTATCTATAATAATTACGAATTCACCTTTAGGTAATAAATCTGAATTTAATATTTCTTTAGCAGTTCCCCTATAATATGATTCGTTTATTTTAGAAATTTCTTTTGCAACACATAATTGACGATCTGGCATAATATTATTAATCTTTTCTAAAGTACTTAAAATACGATGTGGAGCCTCATAAACAATAGTAACTGTATTAAAGGTTTTAATTTTTTCTAAATCTGAAGCTGTTTTATTTAGAAATCCAAAAAAATTAAAACTTGATATATTAAAACCTGATGTTACAAGTGATGTGATAGCAGCAGAAGGTCCTGGTATTGAAATTATGTTAACACCTTCTTTTATGGCTTTGTTGATTAACTTGCTTCCAGGATCTGAAATTAGTGGAGTTCCAGAATCAGAAACTAAAGCTATATCATTATTTTCTAACAATAATGATATTAAATTATTTGAGCATACTTCCTCATTATCCTTATAATAAGAAATTAAATTATTTTTAATAGAAAAAGCATTTAAAAGCTTTAAAGTTTTTCTTGTATCTTCACAAGCAATAAAATTTACGTTTTTTAATACTTCAATAATTCGATTACTAATATCATTTAAATTACCAATTGGTGTTGGAACTATGTAAAGTGTTCCCTTTTTTATATTATTCATTTTATAACCCCTATTCTATATAATGCAGTATTTATAAGCATTATTAGAATTAATTAAAATTATTATGTAAACTGCTTTAATTAATATCCTTCATTTCTTATATTATACAGCAAATTTTTTAAAAAGAGAAATAAAGAAAATTATTATAATAAAACATGAAATAATGTACTTAAAATTAAAATAATGAAAAGAAATATGGAAAAGAAGGTATTAAAAGTTAATAAAAACTGCAAAAAAATACACACGTGAATAATGCTGATATAAGTCTAAAAAAAATAAAAAATTTTTTTCTAGACAATAACTAGATTAGTTGTCCAAAAAAATTAAAGTAGTTGTCAAAAAAACAAGATAAAATAAAAAAATGATAAAAAAGACAAGATAAATTTATTTAATAAATAATATAAAAAAATTTGAAAAAATATTTTAAAAAAGCCTATATATCAAGCTTAGTCATGATTAATTATAAAAGGATCTTCAATTTTAAGAAAAGGTTTAGCATTTTTAATAAACTCAATCAAAACTAGAGATGGCCTTTTATAAGGGTTTGAAAGAATACTTTTTAATTTCTTTGGTTCAATATTATTTTTTCTACTTTCAATAAATATATCTACTAATCTTTCAGGTTTATTAACCATATAAATTTTACCCCTATCTCTTAAAATTTTATTTGCTAAATCGAAAAAAACGGATAAAAAGTCGCTTTCTTCAAACTTTGCATTAGCTTTTTCCTCTAAGTCGCTTAATATAGAGCTTGTAGAGATATTGTAAGGTGGATTAATTAGAATTATGTCTGCCGAATTGGCTGTTATTTGTTCTAAAAGTGAAGGATTTTTGATATCTTTATTAATTACTTCAAAATTTTCAAAATTATTTAGTTCTAAATTTCTAGTATTTAGATCAGCAAAATATTTTTGTTTTTCTACAAATATAAGTCTTTGTATGTCTCTATAACCCTTGTTTTTAGAAACTTTCTCTTCTATTAGCCTAGAGTATACTAAGCCCACAATACCTGTACCAGAACACATATCTACCACTGTTGATTGTGTATTATGAGATGCTGCAAACTTAGCTAAAGCAATAGAATCAACACCATACTTAAAATATTTATTATTTTGAATAATTTTTAGATTATATTCTGGCATAGATTCTTCAATTTCAAAAATTTTTTCTTTTTTATTCATGATAACTCCTAAAAAAATTATATATTCTATATTTTTTTTGTCAATTGTCACAGAATGCTTTGTTTTAATTGACAAATACCTTTTACTGAATTAGAATGGTATAAAATTTGTTTTTAAATGTTTAAATTGTTAATATTAAAAAATTTGTTTTAAAATATCAACATACAGTTTGTTCTTGTTATATATGACTTATATCGATTTTCTTCCTTAATTTAATTTTTGAGAAATAAAGGTATAATAATATTTTTTAAAAAATTTTCAGTGAATCTAAAAAAAATCAAAAAAATTAATTAATATGATAATTATTATTTGTTTTATAAGTTCCTTGTTTTACAAGGTTTGTAGAGTTTGTAATAAATAAAAAAATATTGTTTTTTGTTTATCCAGGTGATATACTTTGATTAATGAAATATTTCATATTTGGAGGAACAAAAGATGACAGGTAAAAACAAAGTTTGGATACTTATAGTATTAATACTAGCAGGACTAGTGATAGGTGGATTATTAGGATCATTAGCTAGTCAAGTTAATGGATTATCATGGTTAAATTATTCTAAATCATTTGGTTTAGAAAAGCCTATTATATTGACTTTGGAAGTAATTCAATTAACTTTTGGATTAATGATTCATTTTAATATTGCTAGTATTTTAGGAATGCTAATAGGGATATTAATATATACAAGAATTAGATAGTTTGGGTAGAAGGGATTTAAAATAAAAATTCAAGAATTACCAAATTTAGAAAGACCTTATGAAAAGCTAGAAAACAGAGGACCAAAAGTGTTGTCTAATGCAGAATTACTAGCTATTATAATTAAAACAGGAACTAAAGATAAAAATGCAGTACAAATAGCACAAAGCTTATTAACAAATGAATTATATAAAAATAGAGGATTTAACTTTTTGCATAATGTCTCAATTGAAGAACTAATGAAATATAAGGGCATAGGCAAAGTTAAAGCAATACAGTTAAAAGCAATATCGGAAATAATTAAAAGAGCATCAGTACCAACCTTAGAAAATAACATTAAAATAAAGTGTCCTCAGGACATGGCACAAATTATTATGTCAACTATGCGATTTGAGTCTAGAGAAAAAATAAAAGTAGCATTGATTGATTTTAAAGGCAATTTAAAGAATATTGTCAAAATACAGGAAGGTAATGTCAATTCTGTTAATATAGAACCAAAGGATATTTTTAAAGAAGCAATAAAGAAAGACATTCCAAGAATAATCATTTTACATAATCACCCTTCTGGTGACCCAACACCCAGTAGAGAAGATATTGATTTTACGGTAAGTATGAGAGATTTTGGAAGTAAATTAGGGATAGAAGTTTTAGATCATATAATTATTGGAGATGGTATATATAAATCTATATTTCAATATATGGAAGAAAATAATATATTTTAAAAGGAATAGGTAAAAAATGAGAAAAAGAAAACAATCACAGGCAATAGGAATAATAATATCTATAGTAATATTAGTTCTAATAATATTTTTGACAAATTTAGATTTGTCTAAGTATTCATATATAGAGGCTTTAAGTTCTAAAATTACTCTACCTTTTAAAAAAATACAAAAAACTTTTATGAAAGCTAAGAAAGATAATAAGGATTATTATGATTTAGTTGCATTACAAGAAGAAAATAACAGATTAAAAGAAGAAAATAAAACTTTAAATGAAGAACATAGGAGCTATGAAGTCATATTAGAAGAAAATAAAAATTTGAATGAGAAATTAAATTTAAAAAATAGATATAATATGTTTGAATCTGTTCCTGCAAGTGTTATTGCAAAAGAGAGTTCTAATTTTTCAGAACATAGTACTATTGATGTAGGTAAAAATGAAGGAATTGAAGTTGGTATGGCAGTTGTTACAGATAGTGGTCTTTATGGAAAAATCTTATCTGTTAATGATAAAACATCTAAAGTAGAACTAATAATTGATCCTGCTTCAAGATTTGCTGTTAAGATTGGAGACAGATCAGAAGACGTAATATGTAAAGGTAGCCTAAATGCTAAACAAAGACTAACACTTCATTTATTACCAATGAATTATCAGCTTTTAAAGGGTGAAATAATAAGAACAACTAAGTTAGGAGATGTTTTTCCACCTGGTATTTATGTTGGAAAAGTTAAGGAAATGGCTATAACTAAGAATGTTACAGATATTTATGCTGTAGTAGAGTCTGCAGTTGATTTTAGTAAAACTTCAAATGTTTTGGTTTTAAAGAAATAATAGGAAATGAAAGTATATATGAGAAAAGTAGTATCAACTATAATTTTAATACTTGTTTTAATAATAGTACATTTATTGCAATTTACTGTTTTTAAGAAGTTTACTATGTTTAATATATTAGCAAATACTTTAATTATATATTTTGTTTTTTTATCTACTTATACAAATAAAATACTTTCATATATATTAGCTTTATTTTATGGTTTTTTTGTTGATATAGGATATGGAAATCCAATAGGAATAACTTCTTTTGCTATAATATTAATTATAGAACTAACAACCAGATTGAATTTGTTATTATATGTAAATAGTAGAATTGCAACAATGATAAAGATATTCTTTCTTACAATAATATTTGAGTTTACAAGACATCTTTTAAGAGTAGTAATACTGTCGTTTAATATAGAAATAATAGAGTTTTTAAAAATTGTTAGTGTAGAAGCTTTATATAATATGTTAATATTAATGGTAATTTATCCTCTTTTTAAATACGGTGGTGAATTAACAGATGCTATATTTAATAAGAAGAATATTTTAACTAGATATTTTTAAAAGGGAAATATGAAGAATAGAAAAAAAGCAGAATTAGTAAGAAATAATATAAGATATAATACTCTATTAGTATTAATTTATTTAATAGGTATTATTTTTGTTATTGCATTATTCAAAGTTCAAATATTAGATGGCCCTACATATAGAGAAAATTCTAATGCTAGATTAACCAGAGATACAATAATTAAAGCAAAAAGAGGAAATATATTAGATAGAACAGGTAAATCTTTAGCAACAACAGAATTATCATATGGAGTAGAACTATATAAAACTCAAACAGATGATGAAAAATTAAATACATTGTCTTTAAATCTAGTTAATATATTACAAAAGAACAAAGAAAAATTTAATAGGGGTCTAATCATTCAAACAAATCCATTTAAATTTAGCAATATTAGTAAAGAAAAGCTATTAGAATGGAAGGAAAACAGAAATATACCAGAAGAAGCTTCTGCAGAAGAAGCCTTCTATATATTAAGAGATAATTATAAAATCCAAACAGACAAAATAGAAGATATAGAAAAAATACTATATATAAGAGAATTAATTACGGAAAAAGGATATGGGCAAGTTTCTGGATTAGAGATTGCTGAAAAGATTTCTAGAAAATCAGCATTAGAAATATCGGCAGAATCAAATAAAATGCCAGGTGTAAACGTTGCTACAAAACCTGAAAGAAAATATAATGTTACAACACTAGCCTCTCATGTTATTGGATATATTGGTAGAATAGATGAAACAGAATACAATAATAGACTTGATATGGGATATCAAATGAATGATGTTATTGGAAAAACAGGAGTAGAGAGAACTTTTGAAGAGTTTTTAAAAGGTAGAGATGGTTTAAAGCAAATTGATATGACAGTTGATGGTAATGTTACAGGAGAATATATTGTCAAAGAAGCAGTAGGTGGCTCTGATGTAATTTTAACAATAGATAGTAGTTTACAAAATATTACAGAAAGAGTTTTAAGACAGAGGATCACACATATAAGAAACCAAGGATTTAGAGTTGATGGAGGAGGAGTTGTAGTATTAAATGTTAGAACAGGAGAAATACTTTCTATGGCCTCATATCCTGTATATAAACCATCAGACTTTTTGGGAGGAATATCAGCAAGTAATTGGCAAAAATATAATAATAGAACACATCCATTAATGAATAGAGCAATTCAAGGAACTTATGAACCAGGTTCTGCATTTAAAATGATTCCAGCAATTGCAGCATTAACTGAAAAAAAGATAACAATTTATGACACAGTTTATTGTTCGGGAATATATCATAGAGCTCACAATCCAAGATGTTGGACTTATCAGTACTCAGGTGGTGGACATGGATCAATGAATGTATCTAATGCATTAAAGAACTCATGTAATGTATTTTTTTATGATATGGGATATAGATTAGGTATTGATAAACTAGAAAAATATACAAGATATTTCGGTTTAGGAGAGAAAACAGGTGTTGAATTAACAGGTGAATCTGCAGGATTTGTAGCAAGCAAACAAACTGCAAAAGAAAAAGGAGAGAATTGGACAGAAGGAGGAACATTGTCTGCAGCTATTGGTCAAAGCTATAATTCTTTCTCACCATTACAGCTAGCAAAATATGTAGCTATGATTGCGAACAATGGCAATTTTGTTAAACCAACAGTTGTTAAATTAGTTATAAACTCAACAGGTTCTGCAATTTCTAGAGAAGATATAAACAAATCTGTATCAAAAGAATTAGGATATGAATATAAAGAACCAAAAAAAATAAATTTCAAACAATCAGATATAAATGCAATAAAACAAGGCATGAGAGCAGTTACATCTGGTGGTGGTACAGCAGCTTGGTTATTTACTAGACTACCAATAACGTTAGCTGGAAAAACTGGAACAGCTGAAGCAGGAAACTTTGTCAATGGAACATTTGTTTGTTTTGCACCATACTATAACCCTGAAATAGCTATAGCTGCAGTAATAGAGAATGGTAGATCAGGTGGAGAAGCGGCTATTGTAGCTAGAGAAATATTAAAAGAATATGCAGGAATGAATGCAGTTCATATTAAAGAAAAAATGACAGTCCAAAAAGAAGGTGCAGCCATACTATAACTAGCGTTACAAAAGAAAGTGTGTTATAATATATATAGGAAAGTTTAAAGAATTTGTAAAGAAAGAGAAAACAAAAATATTTTAAAAAAGAAATTAGACAATTTTAATAAAACAATATTTTTTAAAAAGAGAAAACTAATATTTTTTGAAAAAATAAATTATAAAAAAACTTTTCTTAAACACACAAAAAATAAAAATTTAATATTTTTTAAAAGAAAAAGAACAAAAGAAAACTAAATTTTTAGTAGCTTAATCCTAGTTTTAAGGTTAAGTAGAGAAATACAAAAATTATGTTTTTAAACATGTTCTTTATTTTATTTTATGAAAATATAATAATATTTTGATATAAAAACTATAAAAAATATTTTTATAAAAAAACATAAAACAAAATAAAAAAACAGAATAAATTTTAATATAATTTCAAGAAAAATAAATTTTAAAAAATAAAATTAATATTATTTAAAGTATATGAAAAAAATTTATAATATAAGATTGATTTATATAAAAAAGAAAAAAATGTAAAAGAATGTATTTAAAATGTTACATAAAAAAGCAATAGATCTTTAAACCCTAAGACTTCAAGCATATTTGAGGTATAAAAATACAAAAAGCAATTTTTTTGCATATATATAGTATAAAGTAGTTTGAAATAAAAACTATGATATGAAAAAATAACTAGTACAGTAAGCAAAATTGAATGGAGGTTCAAATGCATAAAACAATATTAAGAAAAATTATAGCAGTAGTAATCTTAATGGCGATTATATTACCAGTTTTTGGAACAACTGTAATTGCTGTTTCAGATGAGATAGCTATAAGTCAAGCAAATTTACGAACATCAACAAGGTTCGTAGAAGCAAATCTTTCGCTTGTAAGAGGAGAGGAAACTTTCGAAAAGATAGTTGCAGATGTTAATGATAAAACATTAAATCTTAGACTGTTTTTAAATCTTAAAGATGAGGGGTATTTACAAAGTGGACAAATCAAAGTTAGAAATTCGGAAAATCTAACTTTTGAATTTATAAGTCCTGAGAAAAGTTCTGATTTGATACAATCTGTAGAAAGTCAAACTATAAAATTAAATCAAATAAAAGGAATATCTGAAACATATTTAGAAATACCAATTAGATATATTGGTGCAGATAATGTTGATTCAAAACATTTAATGAATAAATTTGAACTTGAATTAACAGGTGAATATACAAATATTCAAGGTAACAAGTATGACCTATACAAAAGATCTGCATTAAGTTTAAGTTGGGTTGATAGAAAAGAAGTTGAAGTTACAAATAAAGTTGAAAAATATATTAAATATGAAGTAGGCAAAGAAAAAGGTGTAGTATTACAAAATTTAATTACAGTTTCAAACAAGCAAAAAGAAATTGTATTACCTACTCAGAAGATCGTAATTGAAACTAATCTTTTAAAAATTGAAGATAAACTTCCAAAGTCTGTAAATGTATCTGTACAAAAAGCAGGATTAATGAATGTTGAAGAAAAGATTGTTCTAGATAAAGATATATATAAATGGGATAAAGAAAACAATCTTTTAACAATAGAAGTTGAGAATGCTAAAAATGCAGATGAAACATATTCAGCAGGTAAAGGACAATTAGAAATTTTGGTTACTTCGATTTATGATGTTGAAGATATAACAAAAAAATATCAAGGGGATCTAAGTTTAAAATTAAAACAATTTGTTTTAACTGGAGATGCAAAACTTACAGAGATACAGAAAGAATTAAAAACTTCTCTAGTTTTAGATAAAGTAATTGGAAAAATTGTTGCTGTTGATGAAGAAATGAACACTAAAGAAATAGCAAAAGGATTACTATATGTTAACTCTAAAGCAAGTAATGCACAAGAAACAATTATTAAATCAAAACTAAAATTAGATGTATCAAATATTGATGTTGTAGATTCTTTGAAAGTTGTTGAAAATGAACCTCTATATGATAATAGAAATAGTGAAAGTAATTTAATATATAAAACTATTGAAATTAATAAAAAAGAATTTGATGATGTTTTTGGTGAAGGGTATATTGAAATATATTCAGGAACTAAAAATATAGGTAAAATTGATAGAAATATCTTAGAAGTAGACAATAAATATAAGTTTGAGTTTAAAGAAAAACATTCAAATATTACATTACAAACTTCTAAACCAATAAAAGAAGGTGAAGTATTTATAGAATTTACTCGTAGTTTAGGTAAATCTAAATATAGTATTTCAACTTTAAAAGATTTTAAAAATCTAGAATTGAAGAAAAATGCATATGTAATTTTTAATAATGAACAAAAGTTATTAAAAGAAATTAAGAATACAATAAAACTAGTTGATGCAAAAACAAAGATTTCAGTTTCAATGAATAAAGATGAGTTATCAACAATTAGCAAAAATGAAAATGTAGAATTTATTCTTGCTTTAAATAACGATAAATTAATTTCTGATGTTTATGGACAAACAGGAATTGAAATATTATTACCTCAAGGAATAAAAGAGTTTAAATTAAAAGATGCAAATATACTTCATGGAAATGGACTTAAAATACAAAAAGCAAATGTTGTTAAATATGGTAATCAATATGTGCTTCAAGTATATTTAACTGGAGTACAAGATGGATTAAGTAAAGGATATTTAACAAATGGAACAAATATTGTGTTAAATACAGATATTGTTTTAGATCAATGGACAACAAGTAAAGAAAACAAATTAGGAATTACATATTTTAATACATTATCAACAAATTATGAAAAACCAGTAATTTGGAATATGACTAATTTATTTGTGAATTTCAAACAATATGGTAATGGATACACTGAAGGTAGAATTAAATATGTTGCACCAAAAGGTATGGTATTAATTGATGAGTTTAGTAAGATTAATAAAAAAGATGAGAAAGTAATATCAATTTTACAAGGATATAAGGAAGGAAAACTAGATGTACTTGCAGGAAAAAGAGTTGTAGAAGGTAAAATATACTTATTAAATAATAGTGGATCAGAAGCAGATAAAACTACAATATTAGGTAGAGTTCCAAATAGAACAAATAAAAATATATTTACTAATCAATCATTAGGATCAACTTTTGATACAAGTTTAGTAAGAGGTATTAGTTCACAGGCAAAAGGATATAGAGTATATTATTCTAAAAATGCTAATGCAACAAATGATTTAAGAAATATGAATAATGGTTGGACAGATTCAATGGAGCTTAAAGAAGTAAAATCATATTTAATAGTATTAGATAATAATATGAAAGTTGGAGATTTAATTACATTTAATTATACATTAGAAGTACCAGCAAATTTAGAACATAATCAACAGATTCAAACATACAGTCTAGTTGAATATGGAATAAATACAAATAAAGGAAATACTAGATATTATCAAATGGCAAGTCCAATTGGTTTATCTACAGGAGAAGGTGTTCAATTAAAGATTAATGTTAAAGCAGATAAAGAAAAAGTGGTTGAACATGAAAATATTATTTATACAATAGAAGTAAAAAATGAAGCAAAGAAAACTGAAGCTAAAAATGTAGAATCATATTTTAGAATTCCAGACAATTTAGAATTTGTAGGAATAAGAGATGATGCAAGTAGAACTCAACCTAGATTATCAGAAAATAAAAAGGGAGTATTTATTAGTTTAGGAAATGTTAAAGTAGGAAGTTCTACAACAAAAGATATAGTATTTAAAGCTAAGAAAGTTAAAAATGATGAACCTATAGAATTAACTGTTAATACTAAGGCAGATAATTTTGAAGCAATTAAAACAGAAAAAGCTTTAGGAAGTTCTGTTGAAGGAAAGAAACTTTCTGTATTAATAGAAAATGTTGGAGACTCAACAGACAATTCTACAGTTAATATATATCCAAATATTGAAAAACTTTATAGTATCACAGTAAAAAATAATACAGGATATAATTATAATGAAACAACAGATAAAGTAAGTTTGGGACAAGATTTAAAGAATGTAACTTTAAAGTTAAATCTACCAAGCACATTAGAATATGCTGAAACAGATCCGTCAGCACTATATAGAGTAGTAGAATATAATAAGATAACAAATGTGTTAACAATTCAGTTAACAGAATCTGTTTTACCAGCAAGCACAGAGACAGTTTTATTGTTACCATTAAAATTAAGAAGTAACTTACCTTCTTCATATGATAGAACATTAAAAATTTCAGGAACAGCAGCTGCTATTGTTGACAAATCAAACGAAAATATTTCTGTAGGATCAAATATTTTAACAAACTATATTGCAGAAGTATCTTTAGGAGCTTCTTTAGGAGTATATAAATTTGATAATTATACAGGAGCAGTTTTAACAAATGTAGAAGAATATCAAGACATATTTATCAAATATACAATAAGACCAACAAGTTTTATTGCAGAAGATCACTTATTCTTAGAAGCTACAGAAGGATTATTAATTAGAGGAGTATATAAATCAGCAACATATGGTAGACAAAAAACAGGATTAGTAATAGGAAATGTTGAAACAAGTGGAACAGGTAAAAAGACCTATGTATATCCAACATTTGTTCCGGCAAATCAGACTTTAAATGTATTTGTACATGCTCAAGTACAAGGAATTGGAGAATCAAGTTCGAAAAGTCTAAATTGCAAAATTGGATTAGTTGGAAGAACATCAGAATCTTCAACAATCAGTTTAACAATACATAAAGGTAAGGTTAAAAACAGTGTTATGACATTATTAAGTGAAGGGAAGGTAGATTTATCACCTGAAGATATGAAGAAGTTTGGTGTAGGAGCAAAAGGAGTTACTGCTACTACAAATTCTGTATTAGGTAAAGCATGGGTTGATGAATCAATAACAGGAATACAAGCTGTAAATAGTAAAGCTTTAGGAAATGTGATAGTAGAATTAGTTGATAATAATACTAAAAAAGTTGTAGCAAGAACAAATACTGATGATAAAGGTAATTATCAATTTGATAATGTAGTTAATGGAAATTATTCAGCAGTATTTAAATATAATAACAATAAATATATGCCAACAGCATATAATGCACAAAGTTTAGAAGGAGAAAATTCTAAAGGAATAAAAGTTAATTTAGAAGATAGAGGTAATACAGCTGTAGCAGTTACAGATGGAATTCAAGTTAATTTTAGTAGTGTAAAAAATATAGATTTAGGATTAGTAGAGAAATCAAATTTTGATTTAAGTATAGATTCTGAAATAAGTGAAGTAGAAGTTCACACAGAAAACAAAGCGATTAAGACATTAAAGTTTAATGATAGAAAAACAGTTAAAGTTGAACTAGATAGAAGTGCTTTAAACAAATCGAAAGTATTAGTTAAATATTTAGTTCAAGTTAAAAATGAAGGTGAAGTAGAAGGTAATGTATTAAAAATAAATGCATATATACCTAAGGGAATGAATTTCGTACCAGCATATAATAAAATGTGGACACAAGACAAAGAAGGAAATGTATTTACAACTGCATTCTCAGGGAATGAAATAAAAATAGATGAAATTCAACAAATACCTTTAATATTAGAAAAAGAAGTTAATGGTAATGAATTAGGACTATCTGTACTAGGATTGGAAATAGCAGAAGCTAAAAATAGCTTAGGATTAACAGATAGAGACTCTACACCTAATAACAAAAATACAGAAGAAGATGATTATGTAAATGTAGAGTTAATCTTAGGATTAAATACAGGAAAGAAAATAGCATATGTATTGTTAATAATAACTATATTAGCTGTTATTGGTACAAGCATCTTTCTCGTAACAAAAAAAATAAATGGAAAGGAGATTAGATAATATGAAAAATTCAGTGTTATTAAATAGAAAGAAAATAATAATCTTTATACTATTAATTATAGGAATCATATTAGTATCTCCTATAATAGGAAAAGAAGTTTATGGAAAAACTGGTAAATTACCAGTACAATTACCAAAAGGTTTGTTTAAAGGTACGATTAGTGATGAAGTATTTAAAACATTACAACAATCTGAAAGTATTTTTACTAAAACTACACCATATAAACAAAATGAAGCTTATAGAAAAGCTAAAGGTGAAGGAGTAGTATTACCTCCAATACAGGAGTCAACAACTTTTTGGACAACTCAAGGAACAAAAGATCAAACTTTTGAAGATAAGAAAAACTTTCAAGAAAATAAAGAAATAAAAAAGGATGGAGGAGATAGAACTTTAAATCCGGACCGCAGTAATGGATTTGTAAGGCCATATAGTGTTAGTGATTTACATACTTTTAGAGATGCAAATTGTGCGAATAGAGTAGTTAGAGCATTTCAGAAAGTTGATTTATCAACCACTTTGGGAATACCTGCTGATGGAGAATTAGTTAGTAGATTACAGTATTTTATTAATAAAAGGAATGAATACATAGCATCAAACTATAAATATAGTACTGAAATTTCTGGGTCATCATTAAAATATTTAGATGATTTTGGATATACTAGATATCCAACTCAATATCCAGTTTCAAAACAAACGATGTTAGACAAATATGGTTATACTTATACAAGTACAGCAATACCTTCATATCCTTATATTTTAACTAATATTCTTAAAGGTAATGAAGGATCAATATTAAATAAGTTAATTGTTCCTTTAAATAGTAGTCAAACACAACAAAATTTAATTACATTACCTACAAAACCAAATAGTGAAGATATTATGACGCCATTTTCAGGATATAATTTAGTAACAAGTATAACTGAACAGATTTATTATGAAGTTACGAACGAAGCATTAAAAAGGGAGTTAGGAAATTTTGTTGATGATGATGAGGAACTAAATACAGAATTAAATAATGTAAGACATTCTGTTGCTGATACTGTGAAAAAGCCTAGAACTTTTGCTTTTTATAATAGGAGTAAAAGTGATGTATTATTATCACCACAAGCAGCATTTGCTATGGCTAATCAAAGTGAGACAACATATCCAAGTGATGCACAACTAGTACTATGGATGACTAAAGATGGTAAGTTTCAAGCCTTTCCTAATGAAAGAATAGTAAATTTTCTTATAGAAGATAATGTTGATGATGCCAATGGATTAGCTCTAAAGGCAATAAGTGAAGCTTTTGAATTATACTATAATAGATTAAAAGAGTGGAAAGCTAAAACAAAATATTATACAAAAGTATTGGGTGGAAATAGAATGTCTAATGCTGATGGTACACAAGAACTATATTATGCAAATGGAGATAGTGATTATCAACCAAGATTTGAAAAAACAGAAAAGAAATCTATCTTTAATGGCAAATCTGAAAAATATCCAACAACAGGATCATGGTTAGTAGGACCATATAAAGTAGATTACTTATTAAATAATGTTTCATATACAGATAAAAGAAATAAAGAAATATTAAAATACTTTGCAGGAATGACAAACATGAGTGTTTTTGGAACATATGTTAATAAGACAACAAATAAAGAAGAAGTAAAAGAAATAACAAAATGGTCATATTTTGTTCCATTACAAAAAGAGGGTAATAAAATTGCGACTTCAGAAACACAAGTAGGATTAAAGAACACACATTTAAAATATGGTGTTCCAGAACCAAATCAAGAGTTCTATTTTGAAATACCTTATGATGAAAATTTATTAGGAATATCAGAAGTTAAAACTAAATTTAATTATACAGATTATGATATAAAAGGACAATATTATGTTGGAGCAGGAGAGTATATAGATTTTTCTTTAGACATTGCGGTAGAAAAGTTAGAAGATATTTCAAAGCAATATAGAGATGTAAATAAACCTAGCTTTACATCTACTAGAGCACCAAACGAAGATAGATATTTAGTTAGAATGGTTTTTGATAAAGATGTATATTTAAGACCTAATGGTGCTACAAATCCTTATGCTACAGATGAATTTGTGTCATTAAACTGGAAATATGAAAATTCTAATAATAAGAAGGTTATTACAGCTTATGTACCATATAGTATGAGAGCAAGCAATATTAATAAATATGGATTTTTTTACACATATGAAGGAAATAAGGATGTAAACAATACTGTAACAGGAGGGATACCATCATCTATTTCTTTTAGTAAAGGATATTTAGGAGATTTAAGAATAGCAGGAGCAGAAAGGTTAAGAAGCGTATCACCTATATCGACACCAAATGGTGATAAAGTAAAAGTTACAGCACAATATCTTTTCAAACCAACTGGTAGTTCGAGTGGATGGAATAAAGAGTGGGAATGTGATAAAATAGAAAATGAGTATTCTGTTGAATTTAGAACAATTGGAGGACAAAAATTTTATGTTACAATTCCACCAGTAGATCCATTGCCAGGTACTGTAATAGTTAAGAACAATATAAATAGTGTAATAGAAAATGGAAGACAAAACCTATATAGTCGTGTGATTATAGGACATGATGGAAGTGATTATACAGGAGGATTAACACCAAGTGTAAGCTATATTTTACATAAAGCACCAGATGTGTTAATAGTGCCAAAAGCTAAATTAATTAGACGAAGCACACAAAATCAGGTTACAGTAAGTGGTAAATTAGTACAAAAGGAAGTAGAAGTAACTTTAAAAGAAAAAGTATCTACAACTTTAAAAGAACCAGATTTTGTTTTACCAATTGGTGGAAAGGTTTGGGAAGACAGACCATATGGTGATAAATTAGCAACATATAATTTTATATTACAAAAAGATAATTTAGATAATAAAGATGTATTATTAGAAGGAATAACAGTACATGTTAATAGATTAATAATAAGAAATAGCGATAAAGTTATTATAGAAAAACAAGGAGCTAGAGTTTACAAGAAAGATAATTACACAACTCCAATAGGAAGAGATGAAATTAAAACAGATAAAAGTGGAGAATGGGGTAAATATTATTTAAGAGATTTAGGATTTACAATTAGTGAAAGAAATAAAGGATATACTGCAGCTACACATATAGTGAAGTTTGAATTTGAATTTAAATATAATGGAATTAAGTATACACCAGTACCACCTTTAGCAAGTCTAAAATATGATGTAGCAAACTACACATATTTAACAGAAAAAGATGCAATAAAAGACTCAGTAGCAGTTGAAAATGTACTAGAAAGACAAAGATTTAATGCAAATATTGGTGAAATAGTTGGAGATAAAGCTATTGATACAAGTCTAAATACACAAGGTAAGTCTATAGGAGTAGCAGGAGGAATAGGAGCAGATTTAGCATTACAATATAAAGGAAAAGAAGTTTCAGGAAGAACAGAATCTAAATTAGATGAAAACTTAGATTTCCCTATAACAGCTTCAACATTAAATACAGGATTAATGTATCCATTAGGTGAAATTTTTGCAATAGATTCAAGTCAAGCAGACAAAAAATATGACTTAGTAATGGTAATGGAAAATGATAAAGCAGATAAGTTTAGAAACAATCCAAACATTGATATTAGAGCTGCAATAGATAATAAGTCAATTGTAGTATTCCATGAAGCTAATACTCAGATGGAAAACATTAATTTAGGATTATTAAAAAGACAGGAAGTAGATTTAGAATTAGAAAGTGATTTAATGTTAACAGTACAATTTGTAAACAAAAAAGCTTTAGTAAATACTTTTGCAAACAAATACGATTTAAAGGTAGATCCAAATGATGGATATAATTACTTAATAAATAAGTATGGAAAAGAATATGATGATATACAATATAAATTAGATGTATATAAAGCAGACTATATTTATAAAACAGCAATGTATCAAGATCCTGATTTAAAAGCAGCATTAGATAATGAAGCAGAAAGATTAAAGAAAGATAATAAAGATGATTCGGGAAGAGAATTAGATATATATCTACAATATAAACAAGCCGTAACTAATCGTTCAGCAGCAGACAATGTTATACTATCAGGTTTAAATATGTATTATGATAAATCATTAACACCTGTATTAACACCAGTAGTAAAAGAAATAGATCAAGAAGAAGTACAAAATAGTCAAGTAACTGGAAAAGTTTCAATTGCTGGAAAAAATGTAACAATAGGAACATCTGAATTTAGAATAGTAAAACAAGATGTACCATTTAGTGGTAAGTTTGATGATGTAAAAGCAGACAATGAATATACTGATATACCTTTAAAAGGTGCATACAAATGGAGTAGTCCAACAACAGTTGAAGGTGTTAATATGATAACATCTAAGAACAATACAAATAATATTATTGTACCTTCACATAGAAGATTTGAAGTTATAACTAATTTCAAAATAGATAATGATATGCTATATAAAGAGGGTGGAACAACATTATCAAATGCAATAAGATTAGGAAATAAACATCATTTAACAGAAATAGCAGGTTATGCTACATATAATAAATATTCAGGAATAATAACTGGTAAAATAGATAGAGATTCTGCACCAGCAAATGTTAATTTAAGATTATTAGGATTTACAGGTGATTTAATTAATGGAAATACACCTCAAAACTTTAAGTTCTTAGAAGATGATACAGCAGTAGCACCAGTAATAGGAGTTGAATTAGAAAAATCAGCACCAAGAACAGTAAGTGGTTTAGTATGGGAAGATAAGAGAAATCAACAAACAGCAAGAGTTAATATGGGAGATGGTATATTCAATGCATCACAAGGTGAGAAAGGAATACCAAATAAGATAATATCATTAGAAGAAAGAGTTTCAGTAAAGGCAGGAGACTTAAGTCCTGAATATAAGCAAAAGCATGGATATAGTAATAAGATTTTAAAAGACTCAGAACATTATGTTAATATCCCATATATCTGGCCAGATAAGATTACAGGAAATGGAATTTCAATAAATAGTATGAAAACTCTAACTGGATTCCAATCATATTTAAGAACAGGAACAGATGGTAAATATAAATTTATAGGTGTACCAGCAGGTAACTTTGTAGCACAATTACCATATATTACAGTAGGAGACAGTCATACAGAAGTATTAGGAATACTTGGTAAAGATAAAATAGAAACAACTAAAATAGTAGATGTAGCAAATAGAAATAAATCTCCACAAGTATATAATGGTCAAGACTTTAAGGTTTCAATATATAATGGTGGAACAGGAAATGTAAATGAAACATGGCTACCAACAGAACCAAAAGCAAATTACTCATATGGTAGAGATAGTGAATATGAAAGATTTAAACAATATGATTATTCAAAACAAATAAATGGTAAAACAGGAAATGCTTTAACTATATTAAATACAAAACATGAAAGCTTTGATGACAATACAAGAAAAATAATAGAATCAACAGCTAATATGACAGCAGAAACACCATTAATTAACTTTGGAATAGAACACTATAGTAATATTAAGAAAAGCCCAGATTTCTATCAGAGATTTGATGGAATCTTTGGAATACCAGGAGTTACAAAAACAAAAGATGGAACTGGAAATGTAACAAAGCCAAGTGCATCAAGAGAAATTAATAATGTAAATATAGCATTAGAAGAAAGACCAAAAACTAAACTAGTATTAGATAAACAAATAAGTAGATTAACATTAAAGAATTCAGATGGTACAAAGATAGTAGATGCTAAATATAATACAACATATGATTATGAAAACATTGTAATACCTGCAGCAGACAAAAAAGTATTAGAATCTGAAGCAGCAGATAAAAAGTATGACATAAAGAGACAAACAAATAATGGATATTCAACACCAGAATATGTATTAAAAGTTAAGACAGAAGTAGCAAAAGAATCATTAGAAGGTGATCGAGTAGTTCCACTTAATACAAACATCTATGCAACAAGTAAGCCATATTGGGAAGATGTAAAAGCAGCAAATAATTCATATACAAATGCAAGAGGATGGGAAAATATTAATACAACAAGTACAGCAACAAGATCATCAAATGGATATATACATCTAAATTTTGATAAACAACTATTATCAGATACTAATATAGAAATTGAATATAGAGTTCAATTATACAATTTAGGTGAAGTAGATAGAAGTACAATACAAGATGCACATAAAAACAAAACATTAAAAGAAGCAGAATTTGATGAGAGAGTATCTAAATATGTTGGAGTATTTGCAAAAGGAACAGATAAAATCTCTAAACTAAATCATGAGATTGATAAAGACAAATATGGATTTGGAAGATTCTTTGGAACAGGATATTATACAGGTAATTTTACAAAAGACAGAAATATCGGTACTTATGTAATATACAAAGATAAAGTTTCAAAATCTGGAGCAAATAAGATAATTGATTATGTAGATACAAGTGCAGTAAAAGATGACTTACAAAATGATGTTTGGACTCAAATAAAAGATCCAGCAGAATTAAAAGACTTAGTGGTTGCATATGATAATACTGGAAAAGCTACATTTGAATTAACAAAAGATAATTTAGTAGATCCAGATGGTAAATCATATTTTGTAACAGGTGGTTCAAACATCTATGTAACAGATAAGATGAACACAAAACTAATTCCATACTATGAATTTGCAACAGCAAAAGCTAGAGGAGTTAAAGAAACAGAGATTGATCCATGTGCAATAGGAACAACAATAGCAATTAAGAGATTATCATCTCAACAAGCTGATGAAGATTTAAGTTTTGACAACTTAGTAGAAATTATAGAATATAGTACAGAATCAGGAAGAAGATCACCATCTTCAACTTCGGGAAATGTTAATACTAGAATTTCAGAAACATTTGATGGTAAAGAACTAGAACCAGATACAGGTTTAGCATTATTAGTAACAATTACGCCACCAACTGGATTAAGTAAAGCAAGCAGAACTACATTCTCAGCACTAAACATTATATTAGTAACAATGGTAGGAATAGGAGTGTTAGCAATAACAATAAAAGTAATATTAGATAAAAAGAGCAAATCAGATATCTTACCAAATGAATTAAGTAATGAATAGTATTAAAGAACAGTGATAATTTAAAACACTTAAGTAAAATATACTAAAATAAAAATACAGGCATTTATGTCTGTATTTTTTTATAATGTATTGTAATAGATATCTATACTTTTTGTATATTCTATTTAGATTAAAGACTTTGTATAGTATTGTTTTACTTTGACTTTCATGATATTTATGTGATAAAATTAATTTGTGTTTATGTGGAGGAATGTATGTTTAGAAGAAAAGATGGAATATTAGTACCTGATGTTGATCCATTATTTAGAATAATACCTTTAATAATGAAAGAAAGATCTGATGCTCAAGTTTATTATACTTATGATATTCCAATAACTGCTATTGAAGAATATATAGACAAAAAAAGAGAAGAAGGTGTTAATACTTCATATCTTCATGTTATATATGCTGCAATGATTAGAACAGTAGCTAAAAGAGAAAAATTAAATAGATTTGTTATGTCAGGTAGAGTATACAAGAGAAATGATATAATATTCACAATGACAGCAAAGAAAAGTTTATCTGATGATGCACCTGAAACTAATTTAAAAATTAAGTTTAGAGGAAATGAAACTGTTGATGAAGTTAGAGATATATTAAATAAAGAAATTGATAATTTTAAAACTAAAGATGATTTAAATAAACAAGATAGATTTATCGAATTATTAACTAATATGCCTTTTTGGGTGTTTAGACTAGGTGTTAATATATTAAAGAAGATGGACAAGTGGAATATATTACCACAAAAAGTTTTAGATTTAAGTCCTTTTCATGCTACAGGATATATTACAAATGTAGGTTCAATTGGCTTAGATTCAATTTATCATCACATATATAATTTTGGTACAGTAGGAATATTTATTGCAATGGGTAAAAAAAGAAAAACATATATATATGAAGATGAAATGTTAAAAGAAGAAAAGGCTATATCTTTTTCATTTGTTTTAGATGAAAGAATATGTGATGGTTATTATTTTGCTAATTCAATTAGAGTATTTAATAAATATTTAAAAAATCCTTATTTATTAGATGAAGTAGAAGATTTATCTGAAGATGTAGAAGAAATAATAGAACAAGTTGCACCTAAAGATTAATATATTATAATAATAAAAAGCTAAAACTAAAAGCTAAAACTAAAAACAAAAACTAAAAATAGAAAATAGAAAATAGAAAATAAAGAACATATTAATAATAATTATATATAAAGGAAAATAATATCTAAAATAATAGATATTATTTTTTGTTTGTAATATTAAGATGTTGATAAATAAGCTTTTTATGAGTTTTATTACAAAATTTACTACTTGAAAATATCCATTATCTTATATATAATACATTTAGGTGAACTATGTATGCATATATAAAAGGTGAAATAATTAAAATAGCTAAAGACTATTTAGTAATGGAAAATAATAATATTGGGTATATGATTTATATGTCTGAGAGGTCTCTAAATCTGTTTAAAGAGGGAGATAAGGATATAACAATATATACTTATCAAAGTGTTAAAGAAGATGATATAAGCCTATTTGGGTTTAAAACAACTGAAGAAAAACAATTATTTGAACAATTAATTACAGTATCTGGAATAGGTGTTAAATCAGCTATTAATATATTATCAAAAATAGAAGTATCAGATTTTGTTTTAGCTGTAATTACTTCTGATTTGACTAAATTAACTTCAATACCAGGTATTGGTAAAAAGTCAGCTCAAAGAATAGTATTAGAATTACAAGATAAATTAAAAACAGATGATGCTATTGGTATAGATAAATCAGAACAGATTGATAATGAAATATATGAAGAATTAGTATCAGCTTTAAAGATATTAGGATATAGTACAAAAGAAATTCAAAAAATAGAGGGTAAAATAGAAAAGGAATTAGATATTGAAGAAGCTTTAAAGAAAGCTTTGAAAATTCTATCATAAGGTAAAATGAGTCAAAGAGATTTATTTAAAAGTTTAAAAGAAGTAGAGATAATTCTTAAACATACAGATCCTAAGTTAACAAAAAAAGTTCCACAAAACTTTTTAGAGTTTATGAATGAGTGTAAGGATAATACTCATTATTTTAGAATTGATGCAACTAAACCATTATATGAACAAAATTTAATGTATGAAACTGTTATTATTTTATCCATAATATTGAAAACAGCATGGGTAGATAAAAGAACTCTAAAAGAATTTCAAAGAAAATATAATGTAGGCGAAAATCAATTTAAGATAGATCAAGAAAAACAAGTTCATCAAATAAATGTAGAAATGCAAGCTATGACAGTAATAAGAAAAGATGGTTTTTTTAAAAAAGTTTTTAATAGAATAGGTAAGTTTTTTGGAGTTAGAAAAACTAAGATTCGCTTACCTGATTAGGAGAAAAAATGGCTAAACAAAAGAAAAAAGAAAGAAAAAATAAAGGTTTTCAAGCCTTAAATTTATCAGAAAAACAGTTACGAAATAGATGGATAATAGTAACAGGTATTCTAATAATATTATTTATATTAGCAATAGTATTATCAGTATTATTATTAACAGGTAAAATTAATATTAATACAGCAACACCTTTTGCTAAAGGTGGAGACAGAGATAAAATATCTGTTGGATCTTCAGAACAAAAAGAGATGCTAAAAGAACATATGAATAAATATAATGATATTGATTTTAAAAAATTATTTAATGAACAAATGGCAAAACCACAGCAAGGTGAAGAAATTATAGAAATATATTTTGTAGGTTCAGATAAACCAATTAAAGCTAAGTTGTTTGAGAAAGAAGTACCTGAAATTGTTAAACAATTTAAGCAATTAGTAAAAAATGGATATTATAATAACAAAGAGATAAAAGGTAGTCCTCTAGAAGGATTATTAACTGCAATTGGTGATAGAAGTATAAAGTGGGATACAATGGAAGTAAAGACACATGAAGTTTTACCATATGGTGGAGCATTATGTGCATATGGTTATAGAATAGATGAAAAAAACTTTGATACTGTAAACTTTCTAATATTAAATAATGAAAGAGAAGAATTTAAAAACAAACCTAAATATAATATACCTATTGTGTTAAAAGAGTTATTAGATAAAAATGCAGGTGTATTAAATTATTATCCAGAAGCAATGGTTGAAGATGAGTTTACAGGTGATAATCCATATGCTAATTTATTAGAATATATTAAAATACCGACATTTGGACAAGTTTTTGAAGGAATGGAAACAATAGATAAAATAAGTAAACAAGATAGAATGTACACAATAAAAGAAATAAAAATAGTAAAATATGAGAGGTAATAATGAAACAAAATAAGATAATTATAGGAGTTTTAATATTTATTTTAATTGCGATAATAGGAGTATTTATATTTTTAATTGCAACAAAAGATAAGGCAGAACAAAAAATAGCAGAAAAGAAACTTGAAGAAAATAAAGACAAAAACAACGAGGAAACTGATACAGATCATGCTTCATTTGAAATGTTTAGAGAACCTCATTCGGGTGAAGAAATTGCAGTAATGGATATTAAGGGCTATGGTAAAATAAAAATACAATTTTATGAAGATGTTGCACCTAAAGCTGTAGAGAACTTTAAAGGATTAGCAAAAAAAGGATATTATAATAATGTAAGTTTTCATAGAGTTATTAATGATTTTATGATTCAAGGTGGTGATCCAACTGGTACAGGATCAGGTGGAGAATCTTTCTTTGGGTCATCTTTTGGACCTGAATATAAAGATGGATATTTCCCATATAGAGGAACTTTATGTATGGCATCAGCACCTGGTATAGAAAATTCTTTATCAAGTCAGTTTTTTATAGTACAAGCTAAGCCTTCAGCAATGGGAGAGAGTTCTATTAAAGACTTACCTGATTCAATTCAAAGAACATATATGGAAAAAGGTGGAACACCTCATCTATATAAACAACATACTGTATTTGGATATGTATTTGAAGGAATGAACATTGTAGATAAAATAGCTAAAGTTAAGACAAATGATAATGATAAACCTTTACAAAATGTAGTTATAAACAATGTAAAGATTGAAACAGTAAAGTGAGGATAATTTGAAGAGAGAACCACTAGCATTTAGGATGAGACCTCAAGTTTTAGAAGACTTTATAGGTCAAGAACATGTTTTAGAAGAAGGTAAACTTTTATATAATACGATAAAAACAGATAGGTTAACTAGCCTTGTAATATGGGGTCCTCCTGGATGTGGTAAAACTTCATTAGCAGAAGTTGTATCAAATACAACTAAATATAAAACATATAAGATGAATGCTGTTACTTCAGGAGTGAGTGACATTAAAAAAGTTATAGAAGAAACTGATAATCTTTTTTTAAATCCTGATGGTAAGAGCATTTTGTTTATTGATGAGATACATAGATTTAATAAAGCTCAACAAGATGTATTATTGCCATATGTTGAAAATGGTAAAATAATATTAATAGGAACAACAACTGAAAATCCATATTTTGAAATTAATAAAGCCTTAATTTCAAGATCAATGGTTATTAGACTAGAACCATTAAAAAAAGAAGATATTATTAAAATATTAGAAAAAGCAATTAAAGATGAAAGAGGATTAAAAGACATTCAATTTAAAATATCTAAACAACAATTAAAATGGATTGCAGAGATATCACAAGGTGATGTAAGACATGCTTTAAATGGATTAGAGATTGCAGTATTATCTTCTAAAAGAGATAAAGATAATAATTTAATTATTACAGATGAAGTATTAAAAGAGTCTTTTCAAGAAAGAAAACAGATATTTGGTAAGTCAGAAGATTCACATTATGACAATATATCTGCTTTTATTAAATCAATTAGAGGCTCAGATGAAAATGCCGCATTACTATATTTAGCTAAAGCTATTGAAGGCGGAGAAGATCCAATGTTTTTAGCTAGAAGACTAGTTATATCAGCAGCAGAAGATATAGGACTTGCTAATCCTAATGCATTAGTTATTGCAACAAGTGCAATGCAGGCAGTTAAAATGATTGGGATGCCTGAATCTAGAATAATATTATCTGAAGCAACAATATATCTTGCTAAATCAGCTAAGTCTAATACAGCATATTTAGCAATAGATAAAGCGATAGAAAATATTAAAACTAGAGATACAGGTAGTATACCAATGCATATTAGGAATGCACCAATAGATAGTATGAAAGATTTTGGTTATGGTAAGGGTTATAAATATCCTCATGACTTTAAAGATGGTAAAGTTAATCAACAATATTTACCAGATGAATTAAAAGATGTAAAATACTATATTGATAAATGGGGGAATGATAAATATGACTGATTTTCAAAGAGAAATTTTAAAAGAAAGAGAAAATATTTCTTTTCATTATGAAAAGTCAGATATTAATATTAAATTAACTGAAGAAATAGATGGTGATGATATTAAAAAATTAATCTATATTAATCCTATTTATTATTACTATTTTGACTTATCTAGATTTGAAAAAGAAAGTTTAAATTCTTCAGATTTTTCTTTTAAACATGAGATTCAAATGAAAATATATATTAATGAATTAAAGAAAAACAGTAATTTAAGTAATTTAACTGATGAAGAAATAGCAGAATATATTAGTGAAAAAGTATACACAAAAGAGTTCAAAGATGTTATTTTTAATATTGGTTTAGTTGAAGCTATTTCATATTATAAAATTATACCTGTTAAAAACTTTATTGTAATGGGTGAATTAAATGAATATCAAAAGAAATGGTGGTCAAAACTAATATTTAAAGGATTGGGTGAATATAGGTATTTAAATGATCTATTAAGTATAGATGAAGAAAACTTTATTAATATTATATCAAATCAGCCAATAGATAATGCTTCAGATATTAATATAGATAATGAAGTAAAATATATAAATATAGAGAAAGAAGGTTTTTTAATTCCGGTTGGTGGTGGTAAAGATTCAACAGTAACTTTAGAATTAATGAAACAATTTAAAAATATTAACACAATATTTGCTGTAGGTTTAAAAGGTGCTAGAAAAGATACCATTGAGAAGGCTGAATATAGTAAATATGAAATAGTAGAAACAGATAGAATATTTGATAATAAATTATTAGATAGAGTTGAAGATGGATATTTTAATGGACATATACCTTTTTCTTCTGTTCTAGCATTCATATCATTACTATCAGCATTAATATTAAATAAAAAATACATTGTATTATCAAACGAATCATCAGCAAATGAACCTACAGTATATGAACATGATATTAATCATCAATATTCTAAGTCAATAGAGTTTGAAAAAGATTTTAGAGAATATGTTGATCTTATGAACATAGATATAGAATATTTTAGCATATTAAGACCACTTACTGAAGTCGCAATAGCAAGATTATTCTCTAAATATACTAAGTATCACAAAGTGTTTAATTCTTGTAATGTAGGTAGTAAAGGCGAGAATTGGATTTGGTGCTGTGATTGTCCAAAATGTCTTTTTTCATATATTATACTTTCACCTTTTCTATATAGAGAGCAATTAGTGAGTATTTATGGAAGAGATGTATTTGAAAATGAGAGATTACTAGAAGATATGTTAAAACTTATTGGTAAAGCTGATACAAAGCCTTTTGAATGTGTTGGAACAAAATCAGAAACTATATTTTCTTTAAATAGATTAATGGAAAAATTAGAAGTAGCAGAAGAAACAAAGAATTTACCGTTTTTATTAGATAAATATAAGGAAATATATTTAAAAGAAAAGAATAAAACAAAATCAAAATTAGAAGAAAAAGAAATTAGTAATAATAAAATTTCTGAAAATATTAATCTATATTTTGTATATAATAATGATAATTTTTTACCAGATTTTTTAGAAAATATAGTTAAAGAAAGTATGCAAGAAAAGGAATGATTTTATGTTAAAAGATTTATTAGAGTTTTTAGAAAATAAAAAAATATTAATACTAGGATTTGGAGTTGAAGGCAAGGCTTCATATCGATTTTTACGAGAATATTTTCCTAAAATGAAAATATATATTGCAGATAAAAGAGAAGTAGATAAAGAAAATGATAAAGATTTATATGTAAATTCTAAAATAGATTTTTTTAGTGATTTAGAAAATGATCTAGTTGAAATATTTACAGGTATAAATTATCTAGATGAAATTATACTTAAAGATAAAAGAGATAAATATGATATTGTTTTAAAAACACCTGGACTTTCTTTAAAGGGAGCAGATATTAAAGATTTTGAAAATAAAATATATACTTCAATTGATCTATTATTAAGATTTTTTAATATTTTAACAATTGGTATAACTGGAACAAAAGGGAAAAGTACAACATCTACAATAATATATAATATGTTTAAAGATTTAGAAAAAGATGTATATTTATTAGGTAATATTGGTATACCTGTATTTGATAAAATAGCAGAATTAAAAGAAGATTCTATAGTTGTATTAGAATTATCTTCACATCAATTACAGTTTATGAAGTATACTACAAAAGTTGCAATATTAATAAATATTTACCCTGAACATTTAGACCATTACAATTCATATAATGAATATATTGAAGCAAAATATAATATATTTAGAAACGAAAAGAATATGAAAGAAATTTATCCTGATTTTAAACAAATTCAACTTTATGGACAAGAAACAGATGCAATGAAAGATCAAAATTATCCATATAATGAAGAAGCTATTTGTTTAGATATTGAGAAATTAGAATATAATGATATTTTTAAAAAACTAAATTTAAAAATTAAAGGAAGACACAATTTACAAAATGCTCTTTTTGCTTTAGTTTTAGCTGATATTTTAGGTTTAGATATCAATAAATCAATAATAAGTGTTGAGAATTTTAAGGGATTAGCTCATAGATTAGAGTATATTAATACAATTAATAATGTAGACTATTATAATGATTCAATTGCAACAATTCCTGAAGCAACAATTAGTGCGATTAATACATTAAAAGAAACTAAGACATTAATAATAGGCGGATTAAATAGAAAACTTGATTATACAATTTTAATTAATTTCTTAAATAATATATATGACAATAAAGATTATTTGCTTGAAAATATAATATTGTTACCATATACAGGACATGTTTTAGATAAAGATATTAGAGAAGAATATAATAAATATAAGGTAAAAGATGTTACAGAAGCTGCTATTTTAGCAGTAGAGATTACAAAAGAAGGAGTATGTCTTCTTTCGCCAGCTGCAGCAAGTTATGGATTTTATAAGAATTTTGAGGAAAGAGGAAATATTTTTAAAGATAAAATTAATGATTTAAAACAACAAAAACTATCATTAATGTAGTAAAACTAATTTAAATATGCAACAAAGAATAAATTTAAGAAGGGAAGCAGCAGAACTAAGATCTCAAGATCAATATATTGAACTTATTAATAATGTTTGAAGTAGCAGATATATCACCAGCACTATTAGTATTAGGCTTTTTAATATTTATACCATTTATAGGACCAATTATTGTTGGAACTGCATTTTTTGTTTTAAAAATTGTAGTAGCTGTTAAAGTTTCAAAAGTATTTGGAAAATCAGGAGGATTTGCAGTAGGTATAATTTTCTTACCAACAATTTTCTATAGTATTTTAGGTTTTGGTAAAGCGAAATACATGGAAGAGAAAGAGAAGACTAAGGAAGAAAAAAAAGGTAGTCCAGAAGAAGTTAAAGAAATAAAAGCTCAAACAAAAACTATTGAATCTAAAGTTGTTAAAGAAGAAAAAAAGGAAGAAAAGCCTAAAACTACAGCAAAAAAAACTGAGACAACAACTGTCAAAAAAGAAGAAGTAAAAGTTAAAAAACCAGAAGCTAAAACAACTAAAAAGCCAACAACCAAAATAGCTGAACCAAAAACAAAAAAAGATACAAAATAATAAAACAAAGTATAAAAACTAAAATAAAAAGTTAATTAAAGGAAAGATAAATCATATTTGATAATAGGAGTTTTTAATGGAAAAAACGGAAAACAAAATTAATATTGTAGTAATAAAAAGAAATGGTAAAAAAGTAAATTTTGATGGAACTAAAATAGCTATTGCTATTAAAAAGGGCTTTGATAGTGTTGAGCTAGAAGGTCAAGAACCTAAATATATAGAAAAGGATATTAACAAAGTTTACCTTGCTGTATTATCAAATATTGAAAATTTTCAAAAAGATAATGACAGAATAAAGATTGAGGAAATACAAGATTTAATTGAAGCTGAACTAAAAAAACAAAAATATACAGATGTTTATGAATCATTTTCAACATATAGAGAGAATAGAAAGAAATCAAGAGAAGTATTTTTAAATGAAAAGAAACAACATAAATTTATAAAAGTTATTGAAAATTTAGGATTACAGAGTATTAATGATTCAGATATTACAGAACAGACAACTCCTGAAGATATGCTTAAAATCTATGGTTCTGCTGTTTCAGAAGAATTTACAAAAGCATATCTAATTAGAGAAAAATATTCTGAAGCACATGAAGAAGGTGATGTTTTTATACATTTTATTGACTATATTCCAACAGGTGCAACTGCAAATATTCAATTAGATTTAGAGAAAATATTCAGAGAAGGTTTTAATGTTGCAGGTATTAAAATACGAGAACCACAGAATATTATGTCTTATGCTCTTCAAACAACAATGGCTATTTCTGCTGCCAGAAAAGAACAATGTGGAGAACAAACTATCCCAGCTTTTGACTATTTTTTATCAAAAGGTGTTCTAAGAACGTTTAAAAAACAATTTAGATTTGAGGTTTTTTCTCTATTAGAATTTACAGAATTTGATAAATTTGTTGCTACAAATGGAATAGAAAGAGAAATTGATAAAATTGAAACAATTGATTTTGATATAAAAAACTTTTTTCAATATCTTAGAGATTCAGAACAATTACAAAGATTATTAGTAGAAGCATATAATAGGGCATTAAAAACTACAGATAAGATGACATATCAAGCGATAGAAGCTTTTTTGCATAATGTAAATATCTTGGATAATGAAACTAGACAAGAAACTGCTATTAATTTAGGTACAGATACTTCAGCAGAAGGTAGAATGGTAATAAAAAACTATTTAGAAGCTTATAAAAAAGGAGTTGGAGATTTTCATAAAACAGATAAACCATTACTTGTTTTTAAAGTTAAAGATGGTATTAATTTAAATGAAGAAGATAAAAATTATGATTTATTTAATCAGGCATATGATTTAATTGTTAATGGATATAATATATCTTTAGTATTACTAGATGCTAAACAAAATAAAAAGATATATATAAAAGATGATTTTTCAACAGAAGCGACAGCTTCAGCTTTAAGACATAGAGTTATTGATAATATTATTGACCCTAAAAAATCAACACCTTTTAGTAGAGGAAATATTTCAATAGTTACAATTAATTTACCAAGATTAGGTATTAAAAACATGCATCTAAAAGAAACAAAAGATTTCTTTTCAGATTTAGATCAAATTATGAATCTAGCCAAAGATCAATTACTAGAAAGATTCGAAATACAATGTGATAAGAAGAAGTCATCTTTTCCGTTTTTGTTAGAAGAAAACATATGGTTAGATGCTGATAGATTAAAAGAAGAAGATAGACTAAGAAGAGCATTAAAACAAGGTAATTTTTCTATTGGTTTTGTTGGACTAGATGAATGTGTGATGGCATTAACAGGGAAAAAACAAAGTGAGAGTATTGAGTCACAGAAATTAGCACAAAAGATTGTCAAAAACATGAGAAACAAATGTGATGAGTTTTCAGAAGAACATAATCTTAATTTTACATTACTTGCAACTAAAGATAAACATATTAGTAAAAACTTTATACAATTAGATAGAGCAATATATGGTAAAATTGAAGGAATTACAGACAAAGAATATACTGATTCGTTCTTTGTAAGTGGAAACTTACCACTAGATAAAAAAATCAAATTAGAATCAAATTATCATATACTTTGCAATGGTGGACATGAACTTGTTTTAAGTATAAACGATATTAAATTAAAGAAAAATTTCTTTAATCTTTTAGAAAATTTAATTGATAATAACATAGGATTTGTAAGTTTTAAATAATTGACAAAGATTAATATTATGATATATTAATAATAGATTGAAGCTTGATTTGTGGATTAGTAAGAGCTTCAATCTTTTTTTGTGTTTATAAAATAATATAATATAATTACATAATATATATAAGTAAATGAATAATATTAAATAAATCAAATAAATAAAGTTATATGAATACATTATATAACAGTAAAGCTCCTTGTTTAAGGAGCTTTTTATACTATAATTTTAATGTGTTTAACTTTTAAATGTTTTAAATTTTTAATGTTTTTGTTTTTTATATACTATTGAGGAACTTTATTATTAGTTATTTGATTTTTATTTTCTTGTTTTTGTATAGGGTTTTCTTGAAAAATAACTCTTTGTCTTGATTTAATTGGATCATTATTAGTATTTTTTCTAATTATTGAAAATATCAATAATAAACAATTAATAACTATAATTAATATTAAAATTGAATAAATTGTTTTTAAAACTGTTGAACTTTTTGAATCATTTATTTCATCTATTTTTTCTTCTTTACTCATTTTTTCCTCCGTAAATTACATTCATTAGTATATTTTAATTCTTAAATAAAGTATACATAAGTCAAAACAAAAAAGCAATTAAAAAACAAATAATTTTTTGAAAATATAGTATTTTTTCTTAAAATTATTTTGATATGCTTGTTTTAGTATTTTATTAGTATATCATTTTAATTCTAATTCTTTTGTTTAATTTTCATACAATATCATCAAATAAATATTGTTTTAATTAAATTTATCTTTAATTTGCTTGAATATTATAGTATAATGTAGTATACGATAAATGAAAAAAGGATAGAAAAAACTTATGAATACAATATTAGAAATCTTATTAAATTCTAAAACTTTTGGTAATTATATTAAAGATGTAAAGAATAATAAAATGCCAATAATGTTATCTGGATTAACTGGTGTAGCCAAAGTACAGATGAGTTCTGCTACATCTTTTTTTACTGATAAAAGTTTAATATATATAACATCAAATGAAATAGAAGCAAAAAAGGTATTAGATGATTTTAAATATTTTGATGAAAATGCCATATATTTTCCTAAACGAGATATTAAAAATTTTGATACATTTGCAGAAAGTAAAGACAATTTGTTTGAAAGAATAGAAGTTTTAAATAAAATAAAAGAGAATAAAATTAAGATTATAGTAACAACAATAGATGCAGCAACTCAGCCAATGATATTACCAGAGAGCCTATATAGAAATAATTTGAAGTTCAAGATAGGTGATAATACAGATGTTAATAGTATTACTGAAAAATTAATGTTATTAGGATATGAGAGACAAGACTTAATAGATGGTTTAGCTTCTTTTAGTATTAGAGGAGGAATAATTGACATTTCTTTAGATAAAAATACTGGTGTAAGAATTGAATTATGGGGAGATGAAGTTGAATCAATAAGACTTTTTAATATACTAACACAAAGATCAGATAAGGAACTAAAAGAAATTAAAATATATCCAGCAACAGAGTTTGTTTTAGATAAAAACTTAAAAGAAGTAGAACAAGCAATTTCTAAAATACCTGTAGCAGGTAAAGTTTTATCATACATTACAGATGATTTAATGGATATAAAACAAATTAATTACAAAAATAAAATTGAAAAGTATTTTAAAAGGTTTTATCCAGAATATGGAACTTTTCTAGATTATATAAATAATAATTATCTAATAGTAGTAGATGAAATTGGTAAATTGAAACAGAGATTAGACAATATTAATAAAGATAATAATCTAATAATTCGTTCAATTTATGAAAAAGAAAGATATGGAATTGAATCTTTAGAAATTCAACAAGATTTTAAGAAGTTTTCATACAAAATTGAAAACATGAATATAGTATTTCTATCAGAAGATGACTTACCAATATTAAATAAACAAAGTATGCATGCAAAGAGAAACGGATATAGTTTTAACTATAGGGAGGTAAACTTTTTTCGTAATTCTTTGGATTTCCTTTTTGAGGAAATTAAAAAAGCGGAGAAGAATAACAATACAATAATATTATTAGCAGGTGATAGTATTAATGGACTACAAGAAATATTAGAGAATCGAGAGATTTCTTTTGTTCAAAATATAAATAATTATTCACATAAAAGTATAAATAACATTATTGAAGAAGATAAAATAGAAGAAGGTAAAATAAATGTATTAAAAGGAGAGCTTTCTTCAGGATATTTTGATGAAGATTTAAATATACTATTAATAAGTTTTCATGAACTTTTTCAAAGAAGAGTTGAGAAAAGACAATTAACAAAGTCATATAAATCAGCTGAGAAGATACGATATTCTGATTTAGAATTAGGTGACTATGTTGTTCATAGAATAAATGGTATTGGTAGATTTATAGAAATAATGAAATTAACAACAATGGGAATTACCAAAGACTATATTAAAATAGAATATAGAGGTGGAGACTTACTTTATGTTCCAACCAATGCATTAGATAATATTCGTAAATATATTTCAAAAGATGGTATTACACCTAAACTTAATAAGCTTCGGTACTAGAGATTGGGAAAAAACTAAAGCTAAAGTTAAAAATAAATTAAGAGAAGTAGCAGAAGAATTAATATTACTTTATGCAGAAAGAGAACAAAGAAAAGGTTTTGCTTTTTCAAAAGATACAAAGTGGCAAAAAGAGCTAGAAGATTCATTTGATTACCAAGAAACGGATGATCAATTAAGATGTGTACGAGAAATTAAAGAAGATATGGAAAAAATAATACCAATGGATAGACTTCTTTGTGGAGTTGTTGGATTTGGTAAAACAGAAGTTGCAATTCGTGCAGCATTTAAAGCTATTCAAGATGGTAAGCAAGTTGCATATTTAGTGCCAACAACAATACTTGCAAAACAGCAATATGATGAATTTATAAGAAGAATGGATCAATATCCTGTTAAGATAGATTATTTATCAAGATTTAAAACAAAGAAAGAACAGACAGAGATTATTAAAGATTTGAAAGCAGGAAATATTGATATAATAATAGGGACACATAGAATTTTAAGTGAAGATGTTAATTTTAAGGATTTAGGTTTGTTAATTATTGACGAAGAACATAGATTTGGTGTTAAAGATAAAGAAAAAATAAAAATGTTAAAAAAAGAAGTTGATGTACTAGCAATGACTGCAACTCCAATCCCTAGAACAATTAATATGTCTTTATCTGGTATTAGGGATATGTCTATAATATATGATCCACCATTTAACAGAAAAGCAGTTAAGACATATGTTTTAGAATATGATGAAGATATTATTAAAGAAGCAATATTAGCAGAAGTTGAAAGAAAAGGACAAGTTTTCTATTTGTTTAATAGAGTACAAAATATTGAATCAAAAATGTATAATTTAGAAAAACTATTACCAAATGTTAAATTTGGATATGCACATCGGACAAATGACTCCAAGACAAATAGAGAATATTATGCAGGAGTTTGTTGAAGGTGAATTAGATGTTTTAATTAGTACAACAATTATGGAATCTGGAATAGATATTCCAAATGCAAATACTATAATAGTAGAAGATGCAGACAGATTAGGTCTTGCTCAGCTTTATCAAATAAGAGGTAGAGTTGGTCGTTCAGATAGACAAGCATATGCATATATTACATTTAAGAAAAACAAGTTATTATCTGAAGTGTCAGAAAAAAGATTAAAAGCTATTAAGGAATTTACAGAATTAGGATCTGGATTTAAGGTAGCGATGAGAGATTTAGAGATAAGAGGAGCAGGAAGCCTGCTTCGGTGAATTACAACATGGTCATATGGAACAAGTAGGATATGATACATATATTTCAATACTTCAAGAAGTTATAAAAGAATCTAAAAATGAGAAGGTAGAAGAGGAGAAAGATATATATATTGATTTAAATATTTCACAACATATTCCTGATGAATATATTAGTAAAGAAAGTATTAAAATGGATGTATATCAAGAAATATTTTCTTCAATTGATATAAAAGAATTAGAAGAAGTAGAAAAATCTGTTATTGATAGATTTGGCAAATTTGGTATAGAAATAGAAAATCTATTTAATATAGCTAAAATAAAATTAAAATCAAAAGAAAAAAACATTGATAAAATAATTCAAAAAGGTAATAGAACTTTTTTCTACTTACCAGATGAATATCAAATTAATAATTTAGAAAAACTAATAGATAAATATAAACATAATATGAAGTTTTCTAAATCTAAACAAAACTATATAACAATAGACTTTGTAAACTATAATAAAAATTTAAAAGCAATGGAAAAAAGCATAAAACATGATATAATAGATTCAAATGATTTTAACACTAAAACAAAACAGATATTAGAGTTTTTGGAGATGTTATGATAACAAGTAAAGATAATAATTTAGTTAAACATATTAATAAATTAAAACATAAAAAAGATAGAAAGATCTATTTAGAATATATTATTGAAGGTGAAAAGATTGTAAAAGAAGCAATTAATACACAACAAAATAATATTGTTAATATTTTTGTTTCTGAAAGTTATGCTAAATCAAATAATATTGAATCAGACTATAATATTTTAATAGATGAAGTTTTTGAATATGTAACAGAACATCAAACTCCTGAAGGTATACTAGCTATTATGAAGATAAATGAAAATGATATCCGTTTAGATTTTACAGAAAAATATATTATTATATTAGATGAAGTACAAGATCCAGGTAATTTAGGGAATATTATACGAATAGCTGACTCTTTAGGTTTAAAACAAATTATATTATCAGAAAATACTGTTGATCCATATATGCCTAAAGTTGTTAGATCTACAATGGGTAGTATATTTAGAGTTAATGTATTTGAAAAATCAATAAATAATGTAATAAAAGAATTAGAAGAAAATAATTATGAAATTTTTTCTGCTGTTTTAGATAAAGATTCAAAAAGTCTATATGAATTAGAGAGTAAGAATAAGAAAATTGCTGTAATATTTGGTAATGAATCTAGAGGTGTAAGTAATGATGTTTTAAATATTACTAAAAAACTATATATACCAATGTTAGGAGAAGCAGAATCATTAAATGTTGCATCATCAGTAGCAATTATTTCATATGAAATTTTTAGACAGAATATATAAACATCTACTAAAAAGAGAAAGGAAGAATTATGGCAAATTCAGAACAAATGTTTTTAGCTGAATCAAAAGTAATACTATTGTATATTATTAATAAGGTTAATATGGAAGTATCACATAATATATTTTTTGAATTGGTTGCAAATCTTTCGGATATTAACTATTTTCTTTTTGAAGAAGTATTAGAAGATTTAATTAAAGAAAAATATATAATACTAAAAAAGGAAGAAAATATTAAAAAATATATTATTACAGATACGGGAAAACAAGTTTTAAATTTAAGTTTAACAATGCTACCAGGAATTAAAAAACTAAAAATAGATACAGATTTTAAAGAAATATTAAAAAGATTAAAAGAGGAAAAATCAATTGTAGCTGAATATCAACAGTTAGAAGATGAGACATATGAAGTAAGTTTAAAAGTAATAGAATTTGATAAAACTGAATTAGAAATAAAGGTACATACATATAGTAAAAGGCAAGTTCAAGAATTAATGGATAATTGGAAGAAAAATGCTATAAAATTATATCCTGAAATAATTAATTTATTAAGTAATAATTAATAAAATATAAAATAAAACAAAAAAGAAAGGATAAATTATGCAAGAAAAAGTGGAAAAGAAAGACAAAAAAGAAAAGAAAAAATTACAAAAGCCAAAAATGTTAGGAGAATTTAAAGATTTCATTATGAGAGGTAATGTAATTGATATGGCAGTTGGTGTAATTATAGGAGGAGCATTTGGAAAAATAGTTACATCATTAGTTAATGATATATTAATGCCTTTAATTTCATTAATTACAGGTAAAGTAGATTTAGCTTCATTAAAATTTGAAAAAGTAATTACAGAAACTTTAAGTATTAATTTAAATTATGGAATGTTTTTACAAACAGTTGTAGACTTTTTAATTATATCTTTATGTATATTTTTAGGTATTAAACTAGTTGCAAAACTTTCAAGAAAAAAAGAAACAGTAGAAGAAGTTTTAACACCTTCAAAAGAAGAAGTTCTTTTAACAGAAATAAGAGATATCTTGAAAAAAGGTAAAGCTTAAATATAATAAAATAGAACATAAAAAAAAGATGATTAAATCATCTTTTTTTATGTTAAAATTATTATTTTAATTATTTTGCTCCTGCAACTTGTGTATCTACTAAGCCCTTTACTATTTGTAAAATAGCAGCTGCTCCAAATATACATACAGCACCTATTAGATATCCCCACCAAGCTTTCTTTAAATCTCCTTGTTTTTCTGGAGCTGCTGTGAAATATCTAACACCATACCAAATAAGCATTATTACTGCGATAGCAATAGCAATATATTGTACTATAGTTATTGCTTTGTTTACTGGTCCTGATATTTTAGAATCAATACTTTCAATTTGACCTGGCTTTGGAAAGCTATCTGCATTAACTATTACAGGTAGTACTGCGGCAAATAGAAATGTTACTACTAATATTATTGTTAATAATTTTTTCTTCATGTTTTTTTCCTCCTATTAATTTGCAAATTAATAAATAAATTTATTTTATATATACTATTTTAGCATATATTGAAACCTATGTAAAGATAAAGAAGTTTTACTTTATTAAGTCCGTTGATTGACTCATTATTAGATTAACTATTGTTGTAGGAATAAATATAAATACTCCTCCAATTATATAGTAAAGTATTCTTCTTTTTATATTAGCTTTTTCTGAATTATCTACAGTAGTTATAAACTTAATACCATCCATTATTACTAGAATAACTGCAACTCCAATTGATGCAACTTGTATAACTGTTAGAATGGGATTAGCTATTGATTGTATCTTAGTTATTTCAGCATTATCAATACTTTCTGCTGGATTTTTAATAAAATCACTAAAATCAGCACCTGCTTCTACTGTATTAAACAAAGCAAAAAGACTTGTTAATATTAATAAAGTTATTAAAATAATTGTTAATTTTTTTGTTTTTTTCATAATATATCCTTATTATTTTTAAACTGTTTGTGTATTACCTGGAATATTAATAGAGTTACTGGTTTGATTGTTTTGTTAATTTACATAGCCTTTTATTATTTGACCAATTCCTAAAACTATAAACAATGCTCCAATTATTAATAGAAAACCAATAAATATAGATGATAATCTATTATTAAGTTCAGCTTTTTTGCTTGGATCATGTGATTTCATAAAATATTCAGCACCTAACCAAATCAGCATAATAACAGCTAATGCCATTCCAAACCATTGCAAACCTTCTATTATTTTTAATACAAGTTGTAAAGTTTTAGCAGAATCTTCTCCTATTTCATCTGGATTATCAACATTAAATACAGGACCTATTCCTTTTGTGTCAATTGGATTGCTTTCTGCAAAACTAGTATTTGTAGACATTAATGTAAATAGCATAAATACAAATATAGTTGTAAATAATAATAGTTTAAAAATCTGTAGTTTATTTTGTTTTTTTAATTTTTTCATAAATCTTTTGTTATCCTTAATACTAATAATTAAAGAATTTAACTTCTTTTGTTCATTATATATTAAGTTTTGGTTTTTGATAAGTGAAAAGACAAATGTTTATATTATTTAATCTAAATTTAATACAAAAGATATATTAATATTAAAAATAATAGCAATAATTATTGGAGTTTTTTGTAGATAAATTTTTATTATATTTAAAAATAAATTTTAAATATAATTCAACATTTTTTGTTTTTAAAATACTATTTCCTATATATATTAAAACTTTATTACATTTTAAAGAAATAGCTGTTATATAGTATAAAAAAGGCCGTAAATCTGTTAAAATTACTTTATATAATAATAAAAAAGTAATCGCTTTTTTATTATGTAATATTGTAAATATAATTTTAAATAACAAGAGGTAGAAATGAAAACAAATATAGCGAAACTATTAGTAATAGTGATATTAGTAGGCTTTTTTCTAATTACATTTTCAAACATTGTTTATGCTGATGGTACAACTACTACTAAAAAAAGTGCTTTTAGTATTACAAATATTTTTGACAAAACAAAGGCTTTTTTTGAGCAAGGTTCATCAGGATCAAATAGTGGAAGTGAAATAGGGCAAGAAATGGCTTCAGAAATACAACCTATAATTAATACTATTTATTGGGTTGGTGTTGCTGTTGTAATAGGTGCAGCTATGTTTTTAGGAATAGAATATTTTAAAACTTCAGGAGATCCAAAGGAAAGAGCTACTATTCAAGGCAAATTAATAGGTTTTTTAATATCATCAGTTGTTTTAATTGCTGCATATCCAATCTGGAAATTTGTAATAGGAGCAATAGGATCTTTAATAGGATTTTAGTTTAACGGAGAAAATATGAGAAAACATGAAATACCAAGAGAGTCAAAGGGTGAAGGAAGAATTTTATACTTTTTTACTGGAAGATCAATGATTACAACATTGATTGGGATGGCTTTTGGATTAATATTAGGAGCAGTCTTAAATACAGTTGGTCCTAAATGGTTAATGTTTATACCAATAGTGTTATTTGGAGTTATAGGATTTATGATTGGAACAATCAAAATACCAGAAATTAAATCAATTCCAATTACAAAATCTGTAAGTGGACTATATGTCGATGAAATGGTATTAAAATATATAAAATTTAAGAAAAGACGTTCTCTAAAAGTTTTAGAGAAGGAGGAATAATATGTTATCATCAGCAATGAAATTAGTATTAATGTTAATAGCCTTTATGGTATTTGCATTTATTATTGTCTTAGGAGTCTATCTGTTTTTGAAAAATAGAAAAGATGAGGACTTAGATAGTGTTGATAGAATTAAAGATGCTAAGCCTAAAACAAGTGGAAAATCATCAACTGGAGTAGGAGGTAAATTTCATGGAGTACTTAATACTGACAGTATTTATAGATTTATGGAATTTGAAGAAATCATAGATGGTATGATTATTCGAAAAAACAGAACACAATTTGTAATGATATTAGCATGTAATGGTATTAATTTTGATTTAAGATCAGATGAAGAAAAATTTGCTATAGAAGAAGGATTTCAACAGTTTTTAAATGTAATAAAATATCCTGTTCAACTTTATGTACAAACAAGAGGTATGAATTATGATAATTTAATTCAAGGATATGAAAATAGATTAAATATTATAGAGGCTGATATTAAAGAATCAGATTCTATTATTGCTAAAGAAACAAAAGCACAAAATGAAAAAAATGTTCAAAAAGAGACTAAAAATAAAAGAAGAAAACAAAATATTAAAGAATATGCTCAAGATACTATAAAATATGTTAATAGATTGAGTAATAATCAAAATGTATTACATCAGAAATCATATGTTGTAGTTTCATATTATATAAGTGAATTTGGACCTAAGATTAGCAATTATTCTCCAGATGAAATTCAAGATATGATATTTGATGAGTTATTTACTAGATGTTCTAACTTAAGTAGTGCATTACAATCTTCAGGAGTAACATCAAGAGTATTAAATTCTGAAGAATTAATGGAATTATTATTTAATGCATATAATAGAGATGCAACTGAATATATGAGAATAGATAATTACTTAGATGCAGAATATGATTCGTTATATTCAACAGCAAAAGAAGTTCTAGAAAAGAGAAAAGAAAAACTAGAAGAAGAAATATCTTTAGATGCAATTAATTTAGCTACAAGTAGTATTGTTCAAGCAACTAAAAAAAGAAGAGCAGAATTAGAAAAGATAGAGAAAGAAAAGAAAAAGAAGATTAAAATAGCAGCAAAAAAATATGTTGAAGAATATAGAGATAAGTTAGATCAAGCAATATATGAGACTGCATTACAAAATGTAGATGAAGCAGATTTAGAAGAGTTAGATAAAGAAGTAGAAGACTAGAAAAAGAATACTAGAAAGAGAGAAAAATATGGCTGAAGAAGATAAGAAGAAAGAAAAAGGTATAGTATCTAGAAATGTTAAAAGTATTAAAGAGTTAATAGCTCCTGGTGGTATTGATGCTACTTATACAAATCATCTTGAAATAATATCAAATAGGACGAAATATGCTAGATCAATGGCTGTAACAGCATTACCAAGAACAACAGTATTCCCTGAATTTTTAAGAGATATGTATAATTTTGGAGATATTAATGTTTCTGTATTTATTAATGCAATACCTGTATCGTTATCACAAGCTGATTTAAATAAAGAAATTAATACATTAATTACAGAAATAATAGTTGCACAAGATAGAGGAGATGTTAATAGAGCTAGATCTTTAACCATTAAAAAAGCTGAAAGAGAAGAATTAAGAGATGAGATTGAAGCAGGTTGGAATAGTCTATTTAATGTTTCAATAATATCTACAATATTTTCTTCAACATCAGTTGAAGATTTAGATAGATTAACAGAGGAATTCTCTTCTGAGATGGGTAGAACATTACTTGTAGCCAAACCTACATGGGCAATGCAAGATGTAGCTTTCCAATCTAATTTACCATTTAATGACAATAAGATAAATATTTCTCATACATTTGATAGAAATTCAATGGGAACAGTTTTTCCATTCTTTACATCTGAAATAGGTCATAGCTCGGGAATTCCTTTAGGTTTTAACAGACAAACAGGAGTACCAATTTTCTATGATAATTTTAGTAAGGATTTAACAAACTATAATATGGTTGTATTTGGTAAATCTGGTTCTGGTAAATCTGTTACAATCAAAACTTTAACAGCTAGATCAGCAGTTTTACAAGGAATATCATCATTAGCATTAGATGTTGAAGGTGAATATGTAGCATTATCAGAAGTTTTAGGTGGTGTTAATATTACAATTAGTCCTACTTCAAGCACTATTTTAAATATTTTCGATATTGAACCTGAAATAACAAAAGATGAAATTACCGGAAAAGAGAGATGGGTTTTAAATGTTGAATCAAAAATAGAGGATGTTACTCAAATATTATTAACAATGGCAAGAGGTAGTACTAAATCTCAAGATGTAACTGAAGTAACAAAACAAATAATATCTGAAGCAGTTGCGCAAGAATACGAAAGATGTGGTATTACACATAATGTATCGAGTTTATATAAAGATGGTGTAATTGATGAGAGTTCACTTGATTTCATAAATAAAGAAAAGAAAGATATGCCAACAATTGAAACATGGTATAGGGCAATGGAAAAGAATTCTAAAGAGAACACAGTATCAGATTATAATTTTCATTTTTCATATCTATTAAAAGTTATGAAACAGTATGTTAGATCATTAGGTGGACAACTAGGATATTTTGATGGTCAATCAACATTTGATTTATTAGATGATGATATACCATTTATTAATTTAGATATATCTCAATTAGAGGAAAGATTTGCAAGACCACTTGCACAACAAATATTATTATCTTGGGTTTGGGAAAAATATGTTAAGAAAAACAGTGAAGATAAATCAAAAGCTAAAATGAAAAGAGTTATTATTGATGAAGCTTGGATGTTATTACCATTCCCAGAAGCAGTTGATTTCTTAAATACAACAGCAAGAAG
>CAZLWI010000002.1:0-37563 GCA_964563525.1 uncultured Lachnospiraceae bacterium
ACATACTCCATTCTTTAATGGATATAGACCACAATTCTATTTTAGAACAACAGATGTTACAGGTGTTATTGAATTACCAGCAGGAACAGAAATGGTTATGCCTGGAGATAATGTAACAATGGATATTGATTTAATTACACCAATCGCTATAGAAGAAGGATTAAGATTCGCTATTCGTGAAGGTGGAAGAACAGTTGGTTCAGGAATCGTTACAAAAATTGAAAAATAATATTTAAGTATGAATATGAATATCAAAGGAGTTTTTTAAACTCCTTTTTTATTTTGTAATAAAATCTGTTTTTTTAAAAGCTATATTAATATATTCGAATATTATTGTTAAAACTTACATCCTATGATAATATTTTAAATATAGAGGTGTATATGGATATATTTACATATTTAAAGGAAGAAAGAAGAACTTTTTCACAGAAAGGATTTTCAATTTTAGATACTATAGTTTTTTCGAAATTAGTGTATCTTAAATTTGATGATATTATTCCAGAAGAAGGCATAAAGATAAAAGATATTTTTAAAGTTGAATATTATGATAAACTTCTAGACTTACATGTTTTTAAAGAAGAATATACTAAATTATTAACATTAGTAGTTTTAAGTCCTAGATTTAGAGATATTGAAATGAAATATTTTGTTAAAGATAGTAATTTAAAAGAAGTAAAACAATTTTCAGCAATTACCTTTTGTGTAAAAGATAAGATAGTTATTGCTTATAGGGGCACTGATTCTACGGTTCTTGGTTGGAAAGAAAATTTTAATATGACATATACTTATCCAATACCATCACAAGAAGAGGCATTAAAATATATAAATGAAATATATAATAAAGAAAAGAAAAAGATGATTGTTTTGGGACATTCTAAAGGTGGTAATTTAGCAGTTTATTCTGTAATAAATGCAGATAAAGAGATACAAAAGAATATTGTAAAAGTTTATTCATTAGATGGACCAGGATTTCCTGATGAAATCTTTGAAACAAAAATGTATAAAAATATCAAAGATAAAATAGTAAAAATTGTTCCACAAGAATCTGTAGTAGGAGTATTTTTAGAAAAAGATAAATATTTAGTTTGTAAAAGCAATGAAAAAGGATTAATGCAACATGAACCATTCTTTTGGAAAGTTAAAGATAAAGATTTGGTATATCTTAAAAATATTTCACAAGCTTCTATAACATATAGTAAAGTAATTAGAACATGGATAGAAAGTGCTACAATTGAAGAAAGAGAACTATTTGTTGATACATTATTTAGTTTTGCTGAAACAGATAAAACACCTAATCTTTATTCGAAATTTAAAATGCTTCAAGAAACACCTAAGTTTATTCATAGATATAATAAATTAGAACCTGATAGAAAAGAATTAATGTCTAAAGTGTTTAAAAATTTAATACATATTATTATTGGTAGAGAATATATAAAATAAAATTTAAAGATAATTGTTTTAAATTAATATTAATTTGTATTATAATTTTGAAATTAATTGAAAAAAGTATAAAAAAATTGAAGGTGTAATGATTTATGCCTTTTTCTTTTATTGAAAAAGCATATTAATTAATATATACTTTTATATACATAGAGAAAATTGGAGGAAACATGAAATATTTTAATGATGTAATATTAGGTAATGATGAAATTGTTATGACTTTAAATAAGAAGGGTAAACTTTTAAGATTGTTTTATCCAACACCTGATTTTAGACAATTTTTTAGTGATGTTAGTGTTCTTTTTCAAATAAATGATCAGGAACTATTTGATATTAATGATGATTATACAAGTGAATATAATCAATATTTTATAGAGAATACAAATATTGTTAAAACAGAGATAATTAATCATAAATATAATATTAAAGTAATACAAACAGATTTTTGTATGATTGATGAACCTGTATCAGTTAGAAGATATAATTTTGAAAACTTATCAGATAGTTCAATTAAAATTAGGGCGATTTTGCATTCAGATGCAATGACTAATCCAAATGTAGATACAAGCGGATATTTTAAAAATGATGCTTTAATTCAATATAATTATGTTGCAGCAGCTTCATTTTTTTCTAATTACCCAATAGAGAAGTATAAAGTAAATAACAAAAATAAAGATTTTTCAATTGATTTTGAAAATAAAGAATATATAGGATTATCTTCTGCATCAACAATGTTTTTAAAACCAATTGAGCTAAAAGGTGGGGAAAAACAAGAAATAGATATTTACCTATATCTTAACGATACTGCTAAAATTGGTGTTTTAAATGATTTAGACAACGAAATAAATAGAATAAGAAAAATTAATATTGAAGATAAAGAAATTGAAGCAAAAAAACATTGGAATAAGTTTGTAAAAAAACATACTAAACATGATTTAAAAAGATTACCAGAAAAAGCTAGAGAAATATATACAAGATCTATACTATTAATGGATTTATTAACTAATAAAGAGACAGGAGGTGTTTCTGTTGCAGTAGAAGTAGATGAAGAAAAAGAAAAATCAGGTCGTTATTCTTTTTGTTGGCCTAGAGATGCTTTTTATGTTATGGTGGCTTTTGGAATATTAGGTATGCATGATAAAGTTGAAAAATACTATGAAAAGTTTTGTAGTATAACCCAAAGTAAATCAGGTAGATGGGAACAAAGATTCTATACTGATGGTAAACTAGCACCATGTTGGGGATATCAAATTGATGAAACAGCTATAATAATAATTGGAATATACAAACATTATTTAATAAGTCAAAAAAAATCTTTTCTTAAAAGTAATTTAAGAATGGTAGAAAATGCATACTCATATATTGATAAATATACAGATAAAATTCTAGCTGGAGAGAAAACAGATACTTTTGATTTATGGGAAACATATCAAGGTGAAACCGTTTTTGGAGTAGCTTCAGTATATGCAGCACTAGAATCAATGTCAGGAATATACAATGTTGTATATAAAGATTATTCGAGTAATAGATTAAAACAAGAACAAATAAGAAAAAAACAAGAAAAGATAAATCTTAATTTAAGAAAATTAAAAAAATATATAATAGATAATTTCTATAGTGAAGAAAGAAAATCTTTCATAAGAGCTAAAGATGATCCTAGAATTGATATTTCTGCAATTTCATTAGTTCCATTATTTAATATCTTTACACCAGAAGATAAAAAAATAATACAAACAATGGAAACAATGGATTTAGTTTTAAGAACATATACAGGTGGATATATTAGATTCGAAAACGATACATATATGGGTGGATATAATCCTTGGTCAATAGCAAATTTATGGCTTGTTTGTTACTTTTTAGAATTAGGTGAATATGAGAAAGCATTAGAAAATTTTAACTTTGTTGTGAATACAGCATCAGATTTTGGTTTTATACCAGAACAAATTGATAATGAAACATTGTCACCTAAATGGGTTATAGGATTAACTTGGGCACATGGTATGTTTATAGTATTAGTACATAAGATGATGGAAAAAGGAATAATTTAAAAGGAAAAAAATGGCAAAACAAAAAACAATTTGGGTATGCTCTCATTGTGGTCATGAATCATCTGGTTGGCTTGGTAAATGTCCTTCATGTAGTTCATGGAATACATTTTATGAAGAAAAAGATGTTGATAAAAAAGGTGTAGCACTCAAAAAAACAGATACAAAAGATATAGAATATATTAAATTAAAAGATGCAAGTAATGCAAATCATACAAGACTTAAAACAGGTTTTGAAGAATTAGATCGAGTTCTTCGGTGGAGGATTTGTTGAAGGTTCATTAATGTTATTAGGTGGTGAGCCAGGTATTGGAAAATCAACTTTAATACTTCAAATTTGTGATAAATTTCCTAAAGAAGAAAATATACTTTATGTTTCAGGTGAAGAATCAGCTGAACAAATAAAATCTAGAGCAGATCGTTTAAAAGTTCAAAAAGATAATATTATATTATTAGGTGAAACAGATATTGATAATATTGAAATAGCTATTGAGAAGCAAAAACCAACACTTGTTGTTTTAGATTCAATTCAAACTATCTATTCAAATGAGATAACATCAGCACCCGGATCTGTATCACAGGTTAGAGAAATAACTTCCAGAATAATGAGAATATGTAAAAGTAGAAAAATAACTACTATACTAATTGGACATGTAACTAAAGATGGAAGTATTGCAGGACCTAGAGTTTTAGAACATATGGTAGATACAGTATTGTATTTAGAAGGTGAAAGATATTTTTCATATAGAATACTTAGAACAGTTAAAAATAGATTCGGTTCAACAAATGAAATAGGTATGTTTGAAATGCAAGAAAAAGGATTAATAGAAGTAAAAAACCCTTCTATGATATTAGTTCAAGATAGGTCTGAAGGAACAATTGGTACAATTATTGTACCATCTTTAGAAGGAACTAGAAGTATATTAATTGAGATTCAAGCATTAACTACTAGAACATTGTTTGGAATGCCTAAAAGAACAGCAAATGGGATAGACTATAATAGATTAAATTTACTTATTGCAGTTTTAGAAAAATATACAGGCATGGCATTATCATCTCAAGATGTATATTTAAATATTGTAGGTGGAATAAAAATAAATGAACCTGCAATAGATTTAGGAATAATAGTAGCAATTGCATCATCTTTTAAAAACTTTTCAATACCAGTGGATACAATGGTGATAGGAGAAGTGGGTTTAACAGGAGAACTTAGAAATGTTAATATGATTGAAAAAAGATTAAAAGAAGCAGAGAAAATGGGTTGTAAAAAAGCAATAATTCCTATTTCAAATGTTAATAAAATTAAAGATAAGTTTAAAATGGAAATTAAAGGTGTAAAGAACATTTATCAAGCTATTAAAGAAATAGGTATGTAAGATTTAATAAAATACAAATAAGTATATAAACTATTACTATAACAAAATATTTCATTTGTATTAAAAATTTTGCATATAGTGTATAGATTAGAAATTTTAAATTACTTATGATACAATAAATTTACAAAATGTATCTAAAATTAATGGATATAGAGAAAAAAATAAGGACCTTATAAGAACATACAATATAAATTGTAGTTATTTAAGTATGATGGGGGTATATATGGAAATTAATAGATGTGCAAGATGTGGTGGATTTCATGTAATGGAAGAACAAATTTGTGCGAGATGTTTAAATAAAGAAATGGAAGAAGTTAGATTAGTTGAAGAACAGTTTACTGGTTTAGATAAAGTTGATTATAGTAATATTGCTGAAGCTTCTAAAAATACTAATATAAGTGGAGAAAGAATAGAAAGATATCTAGAGACTTATCTTAAGATGTGAAAATATAAACAAAAGAATAAATAAAAAAACAGAAAAATAAAAACAATTGAGGTTGTAATGAATATAATTGATGAATTAAGACAAAGAGGATATATAGAACAGGTTATGTTTGAAGACTCTTTGAAAGAAATATTAGATAAAGAAAAAATAACATTTTATTTAGGAATAGATCCAACTGCAGATAGCTTACATATAGGACATTTTATACCTTTAATGGTAATATCATATTTACAAAAAGCAGGACATAAACCAATAATATTAGTTGGTGGTGGAACAGCAATGATTGGTGATCCATCTGATAGAAATGATATGAGACAAATGATGACTAAAGAAGGATTAGATAAAAATGTTGCAAGTATAAAAAAGCAAATTGAAAGATTTATTACATTTGAAGGAGAAAATGCTGCAATTTTAGTAGATAATGCTGACTGGTTAACTAAACTTAATTTGCTAGAATATATGAGAGATATTGCGATACATTTCAATGTTAATAAAATGCTTTCAGCAGACTGTTATAAAACAAGATTAAAGTCAGGATTAACTTTTTTTGAAATGTCGTATATGACATTACAGGCATATGATTTTAAGTATTTGAATGAAAAATACAATTGTAGACTACAAATTGGTGGAAATGATCAATGGTCAAATATAATTGCAGGAGTAAGTCTATTAAGAAAAATTGAACAATCAGATGCATATGCAATAGGGATAAAATTACTAGTAAAAGCAGATGGCACTAAAATGGGAAAAACTATGGGTGGTGCATTGTGGTTAGATAAAGAGAAATTATCTCCATATGAATTTTATCAATATTTTGTAAATTGTGATGATGCAGATATAGAGAACTTATTAAAACTTTTAACATTTTTACCATTAGAAAAAATAGAAGAATTAGTTTCAATTAAAGGTGAAGCATTAAATGAAACTAAAAAGGTTTTAGCGTTTGAAATTACTAAAATAATTCACGGTGAACAAGAGGCAGAAAAAGCTAGAGAAGCTTCAGAATCATTATTTGGTGAAGGGATGTTTTTAGAGGGAATGCCTGAAATAGACGGGAATATAGGTGATGATCTAATAGATTTGTCTATTAAAGCAGGTTTTGGAGAGTCAAGAGGACAAATCAAAAAACTTATAATTCAAGATGGTTTAAGTTTAAATGACAAGATAATAAAAGATATAAATTATACTTTAAAAGAAGAAGATTTTAAAGATAATATAGCAATAATAAAAAAAGGAAAAAAACTTTACTGTAAAATAGTAAAGAAATAAATATACAAAAGAAAGGATGCGATTTTATTGAAGAAAAGAATAACAATTGTATTGACATTAACTATTTTAATATCTGTAGCAATATTACCATTATTAAACTATTCATATGCTATAGAAAATTTAAAAATAGGTGAAGTAACGACAAATACATCAAGAGTTGATAAGACAAAATATCCAGGAATAGTAGAAAGGGTAGAAGCCTTAAAGAAATTATATCCAAATTGGCAATTTGAATTTTATAAAACTGGTATTAATTGGAATGATTTTGTTACAGCACAATATGATCCAAGTAGAATATCTTCACCTAGAAATTTAGTATCTATGTCATATAAAGGTGAATGGATATGTGATTATAGAGGTACAAAGAAATATGATAATGGATCTTGGTATGCAGCTTCTTATCATGCTATTGAATATACAGCAGATCCAAGAACATATTTAAATGAATTCGATATATTTTCTTTAAAAAGAGTTAATAATAAATCAAATGATTTGTCTAAAGATTTATCAATAAAGATAATTGAAGATGCATTAAGAGGTAGATCATATTTAAAATATAAAGAAGATATATATAATGTATCGAAAGAAGAAAATTTTGACTTTGTTGATGTTTTAGCAAGATTAATTCAAGAGCAAGGAAATGGAACAGTTTTATCAGATGGAAGCAAAGGAACAGATGGAAAGATATATTATAATCCTTTTAATATTGCTGCAACAGGAGGTAGTTCATCAGTTATTATAGCTAATGCTACTAAGCATGCTCAAACTAAGGGTTGGGATACTTTTGCAAAAGGACTAAAAGGTGGGATACAATTATTAAAATCAAATTATGAGAAACAGAATACTTCATATTTTGAAAAGTTTAATTCAACAACTGGAAAAATAGCAGATATATGGAATCAATATATGCAAAATATTACAGCACCATTTTCAGAAGGCTCTTTCAAAAAATCATTGTATGCAAAAGTAGATCCTAATTTGAAAAAATCTTCATATACATTTGTTATTCCTTTATATGAGAATATGCAGTTAGCTGCAACTCGAGTACCAAATCATAATACAACTACACCAAATGCAAGCATGCAACCACAAATAGAACCAAAATTACCAGCAAAGGCTATGGTCTCTGATTCTGATGGTTTATGTTTAAGGAAAGAAGCTAATTCTTCTTCAGCTTTAATAGAAGTATGTAAAGCTGGAACAAATATAAGTGTACTTTCAAAATCTTCTAATTATTGGTATAGAGTTAAAGTTTTAAGTAGTGGAAAAATAGGATATATGGCTAGAAGAGTTGGTAGAGATCCAGATTATTTTGCATTTATACCTGAACCAACAATGAAGGGTGTAACTAAAGAATATAGACTAGATATTAATCAAGATAATCCGACATTACCTAGAAGGGCAGAATTAGTTGATGATGTTTATGTGAGAACAGGTCCTTCTTTATCAAGTTCAAGAATAGAATTATTATCTTCAAGAACAATAATAAATGTTATAAAAAAGGAAAAAGATGCTAATGGTTATGTTTGGTATAAAATAGAATACCAACTGAATTCATTAGATAAATTTAATAAAACTGGATATATGGCTAGAAATGAAGTTAATTCTAAAGACTATTACTATGTTTTCTATGAATATATTGATTTAGAGAAACCAACAAATATTGAAACACCAGTACCACCAGTCACTCCAGAAACACCTGTGCCTCCAACACCTAAACCACCAGTTGAGCTAGAAAAAGTATTAACTAATCAAAAGAATCCTAAATTACCTGTTTATGCAATTACAAATGTAGCTATAAAGGTTAGGGGAACCAAAGGTTCTACAAGTTCGAAAGTATTAAGAGTTTTACCTGCAGGAACAAGAATTAAAGTTAAAAGTAAAACTACAACAAGAGATGGTTATGAGTGGTATTTGGTTTATTATAATAGAAAAGGAAATATTTATAATAATGGTGGATATATAGCTAGAAATAAAGTAGGATCAACAAACTATTATTTTAAATTTACTGAAGGAGCAGATTGGTCCAAGTGTAAATATATTCAATCTTTGAAAACAACAACACCAGTAAAAAAGCCTACTACTCCAGTAGTTTCTGCATATCCAAGAAGAGCAACAACAACTACAGCTTTAAATGTAAGAAGGGCTAAAGGTTCGGTTTATGCTTCAAGAATAACAACATTACCTAAAGGTGCAACAATTAGTGTAAGAGCTAGAGCGACAGATAGAGATGGTTATACATGGTATATAATATATTATAATTTAGTAAATGGTAAATTCCAGAATAGTGGATATGTATCAAGAAATGCTATAAGATCAACAAATTATTATTTTAGATATATTTAATATATAAAATACAAGGAAACAAGATAATACAAACAAATATAAAATAATAAAAAACAAAAGAACAATAATAATCAATAAGAATATAAAAAACAAAATAATGTTACTAAGAGGAATAAATGAGTTTTTTTAACAAATTAAAAAATAGCTTAAATAAAACAAAAGAAAATATTGATTCTGGATTTAATAAGGTTTTTGCTAATTTTAGATCAGTTGATGAAGATTTAATAGATGAATTAGAAGAAGTATTAATACTATCAGATGTAGGTATGGATGCTGTTTTAGAAATAACTGATAGATTAAGAAAAAATATTAAAATTAAGAATATTAAAGAAGTAGAAGCAGTTAAAAAGGAAATAAAAGAAATAATAATAAGAATATTAGAAGAAAATACTATTCAAGAAGAAGATGTATCAGTTTTTAAAATAATTCTTGTTATTGGGGTAAATGGTGTAGGTAAAACTACTTCTATTGGAAAGATTGCAAATCTTTACAAACAACAAGGTCAAAAAGTATTAGTAGCAGCAGGAGACACATATAGAGCAGCAGCTGTTGAACAATTAGAAGAATGGGTAAAAAAATCAGGTTCTGATATTATAAAAGGTAATCCAAATGAAGATCCAGCATCTGTTATCTATAATACAATACAAAAAGCTGTGCAGGATAATTATGATGTAGTTATATGTGATACAGCAGGTAGAGTACATAACAAAACTAATCTAATGGAAGAATTAGCTAAAATTAATAGAAGTATTGATAAAGCAATTATAAAATCAAATAAAAAATTTTCTAAAGAAACACTTTTAGTAATAGATGGTACAGTTGGACAAAATGCAATTAATCAAACTAAAGCTTTTATGGAAGTAACTAATATAACATCACTAGTAGTAACTAAACTAGATGGTACAGCTAAAGGTGGTGCAGTTATTGGAATAACACAGGAAACAAAGATTCCGATAAAGTATATTGGTGTAGGTGAAAAATTAGATGATTTAGAAAGATTTAATTCTAAAGATTTTGTTAATGCAATTATAGATTAATGGGGGTTTTAGTTGAAAGAAAATAAATTAGAAACAACTGAAAAAGATAATAAATTTTCAGAAAAAACACCAGATAAAAAAGAATAAGTTTAAGAAAGCTAGAATAATATTAGTTCTAATAAGTATTTTGGTAATTGGTATTCTTTCTTTTATTATTCAAAGAAGTGAATATTTAAGTCATTTAGAAGCAGGTAGCCAATATCTAAAAATATATAGAATGCGCGAGCTAGAAAAGTTTTTAATATTTGCTTTTAATTTTGTAATAGTTTTCTTTTTAATGTATTTTACAACAAGAAAAATGCAAAGTAATTTAAAAGATTTTTTTATTAAAGAAGAAAAAGAATTCCCTAATTTACCAAAAAAATCTATTTCATTTGTAATTGCATTAGTATTATCGTTAATAGCACAAATAGCTTTTGCAGGTGATTTTTTAAAATTATTTAATATGTCTTGGTTTGGTAAAAAAGATCCTATAATGGGAATGGATTACTCTTATTATATTTTAGTAATCCCGATAATTAAAAAGTTTTTATTATATTTACTATCAGTTAACATTATAACTTTAATTTATGTAGTTATTTATAATATATTAACTATTAATATTAAATTAGACGGAATAGAGTTAGCTAAATTAAAAAACAGTAAAATATCTAAACAGGTAGGAAATATTATTATTTCACTATTAGTTTTATTATCATTATTAATATTTACTTTTATACCTAATATATTAGTTGGTGATATGTTTAAAACTCAAGGTAAAGATTCTTTTTATCTTACAGGTGCCTCATTCACAGATATTTATTTTAAAGTTATAGGATATATTATATTGCCATTTTTAATTATGATAACATTTTTCAAATTTAAAAAAGCAGTAAAATTAAACAACTATAGTAAAGCGATAAAATTGGTTTTAGTAATACCAATATATATATTGATAATATATTTGTTAGTGTTTCTAGTTCAAATAACTTGGATTAATCGTGATAGACTAAATAATGAATCTAAATATATAAGACAAAATATTATAGAAACAAAAACAGCATTTAATTTAGACTTAGAAGATAGGGTAATAGAGAAGTCTGAAATATTAGACTCTACAACAATATTACAAAATCAAAAAACAGTAAATTCAATACCTATAGTTGCGAAAGAAATAGTAAATCAAACATTAAATGAAAATGATACTAATTTTAAAACATATAAATATAATAACTCTCAATTAATTAATAATTTTGATTCTGTAAATAAATTAGTATATTTTACGCCTAGAGAAATAGATTCTAAAAAATCAAATAATGGTTCAATAGATTATACACATGGTAATTATGGAATAATTACAGAAGCTACTAATGTAGATGAAAAAGGTGGTATAGATTATGTTGATAGAACTTATACTAAACAGTTTTTTAAGAATATCATGATTGAAGAACCTAGAATATATTATGGAACTGAAACAGACTCAATTGTATTAACAAAAACTAAATCAGGTCCAGAATATGATTTCCCTATTACTACTTCAAAAGTAGAAAAGAATACTTATGAAGGTGTAGGAGGATTAAAGTTAAAGGTTTTAGATAGATTAGTTTTAGGGATTAAGACATCTTCTCCAAACATAATATTTAATTCTAAAATAAAAGAAGATACAAAAATATTATTTAATAGGAATATAACAAAAAGAGCAAAAAATATTTTGCCAGAGATTCAATATGATAAAAATCCATATATGATAGTATCTGAAAATGGTAGATTAATATGGGTATTAGATGGATATACAACATCTGCCAAATATCCATATTCACAAAAGTTACCTGTACCAACAACAGATAATAGAATTAGAAAAATAAACTATATTAGAAATTCTGTTAAAGTATTAATTGATGCATATGATGGTACAATTGATTTTTACATAGATAAAACAGACCCTATAATATTAAATATTGATAATGTATTTAAAAATACATTTAAATCAATAGATGAAATACCAAAAAGTTTAAGTAAACAATTTACATATCCTAGATTTATGTATGATATACAATCTGAGGTTATTAGAAAGTATCATACAGCTGAGAATGATATTTTCTTTAGTGGTGAAGATGTTTGGGAATTCTCGTTATTAGATGATCAATCAAATAAGATTAGAGAAAAGAAATTAAATTATACAATATATAAGAATTTTGATAATAAAGATGATGGAATTGGATATTTAACTATATTTACACCTTATGGTAGACAAAATATTAATGCATATTTAATAGGTGAATATGAAGAAGGAAAACCTAAATTAAGACTTTATCAATATTCTAAAAATGATAATATACCAGGAATTGAATTTATTAAAACACAAATTAGATCAGAAAAATTAATTAAAGAAGAACTAGAAGAATTAAACGTTATTGGAACAGAAATAAAATCATATCCTATGTTAATTCCAATTAATAATTCTATGCTTTATGTTGAACCTATTTATCAAGTATATGTAAATAGAAATAATTATGCTATTTTAAAGAAAATAATAGTTGCAAATGGCAATAAAGTTGGAATTGGAAATAATATTCAATCAGCAATTACAAATCTATTTTCAGATTTAGCTATTAATATTGATATTCATGATCCCCTAGATAGAGAGCTAATTATTGAAGCAATAATTAGAACAAATCTAGCTTTAGAAAAATCAATGACATCAGGCAATCTAGAAAATATAGGTAAATATACTCAAGAATTAAATTTATTGATTAATCAATTAAAAGAATTAGATGAAAGATTATTAAAGAAGGCAGATACTAGTAAAAACAAGACAAATATTACAAATCAGAATAATAAAACAGACAAAAAAGATATAACAGAAAAAAACAAAAATATTATAAAAGAAAATTAATTTTATCATTAATTTATCTTTTATAAAACATAAATGTATCAAAGCACTGTAAATATTGAATTTCAAGCATAAATATGTTAAAATATAATATATAATTAAAAAATAAAATACGAAAGGAAAAATTATGGAAGAAGAAATTACTCAAGAAGAAAAAGAGGAATTAGCTGCTAATTTAGTTGAACTAGAAGAATTACAAGGGGATTTGGAAGAAAAAAATAAAGAATTAGATGATAAAATAGCTGAATTACAAGCTAGAATTGAAAAGTTAGGATTGTTAGAGGAGGAAGAATAATATGGCATATGATGAAGAAAGAGGCCAAGATGACTTTAAAACAATGCAAAGAAGATATCTTAATGCACATAAAAAAATAGCAGAAATAAACGAGAAAATTCAAGAATTAAATGCAGAGATAGAAAGAATAGCAACTGAAATGGATCAACTTGAGCTTGAACAAAAAAGCATTATGGATTCTGATAAGAGAATAGAGAATATAGCAAGATACAATAAATTAAAAGAAGATTTAGGTGAAGTTGCTGCTAAAAGATTAAAATTAGAAAGAAATATTGGTGAATCAAGAGAAAGAATAGATCTGGAAAGACAAACATTTACTGAAAGAATTCCTGGAGGTAAAGAGCTTTTGGATGATATGAGAAAAGCCGATTTACAAACAAGAAAAAATATTAGAATTATAGATGTTGCAAAAAGAGGAAGAGCTGCAGCGGGTAATTTAAAAAGCACAAAAGAATTATATAAAACAATTGATATGGATCCAGACTTAAAAGCGAACTTACATAATATTGTGAAAAATCAAAATAGATATTTAGAACTTTTAGAAAAACAAGAAAAAGGAACAATAACAACTAAAGAATTGGAAGAATTAGCTAATGTCAAAAATCTTTATTCTCAAAACAAAGCTGATTTAGAAAAATATTGCCAAGAAAATGAATTTAAAGATTTTGATATAGATGATTTTGAAAAGAAGTTACTATCAAGAAAAGGGATAACTATAGAAGAATCTTTTGAAGAGATGATTGAAGAAAAAGAATCAGAATTAGATGATTTACTTTTAGAGAAAAATACAATTGAACAATATTATCAAACTAAAGTATTAGAAATAGAACCTGAAACATTAGAACAACAAGTAGAAGAAGAATTAGACGAAGAATATGAACTTCTTGAACCAACTTTATGGCAAAAATTTAGAGGTGGAGCAAGTAATTTCTTTAATAAAGTACGCAACTATTTTAGAAGAGATGAAGAAGAGGAAGAACAACCAGAAATAGAAGAACCAGAGACAGAAGAAATATCAGATAAATTTAAAGATAAAATTCAAAAATCAGAGTTCTTCAAACAAGAATTGGCAGCAGCTGCAAAAGGCGAAGATAAAGAAATAGAAGAAGTAATTACAAGAGCTAAAGAAGAAGCAAGAAGAAGAAGAGAAGAACAAAATAATGATGAACTAGAAAGATAATTAAACTAAATTAATTTTTTGACCTTATATCATTTTATAGATGGATATAGGGTCAATTTTTTTATGTTAAAATGATAAAATTAACATTAATCATAATTGATAAAACTTTTTGGCTATGATATATTTTATACAAGGGAATACAATGGATACAAAAGACGAAGAAGGTATTAAAGACTTAGAAACGAATAAATTAATTGATCTATATAAAGAAGTTGCAGACTTTATATCTTTTTTGTATGAAGAACAAAAGAAAAATGAGGAAGGCTGATGAGTTATTCCAATGAAATTATTGAGAAGATAGGAGTAAAAAAAGAAATTTTATCTACTCTTCCTACTAACAACAAAAGAAATAAGGCAAATTATACAAAGGAAGTTCAAGAAACATTATCTGAGTTTGAAAGATTAGAAAAACAAATTTATGATGAAATTAAACTTAGATATTCAGAAATTGATAAAATAGATCAAAAGGATAACCTATCTCAAATTCAAAGTGAATTAAATAATATTTCGTCTATTATATATCTTTTAAATGATATAAGTTCTTCATATGAAAAAATGGAACTAGATAAAAAAATCCATAAACTAAAATATTATTATATGAATAATTTAGAAGAAATCAATTCTGTTATTATTAATGCTATTTTAAAATTCAAAGAATTAGGTATTATATTAACAGAAGATGACTTTGCATATAGTAAATATGCTAAAGAATATATTTCTCTTTTTATTTATGGTATTAAAATTAAAAAATTAGATTTAGAAGCTATTCAACAAAAATTTGAATCTGTATATTGGAAATCACCAGATATTATTACACATATTGAACTTAATTTAAGACATTTATATATTAAAAATCAAAAGAAAATTGATAAGTATTTTGAAGATAAAAAGAAGTATATTATTACAACAATGAAATCAAATATAATATATAATAGATACTATAAATTAATTAAAGATAAAAATAATATTATTGAAAATGATTCATATAAAATTATTCATGGATTTTTAGATGGTGAATCAACACCTTTAGAATATACTGAAAAGGCAATGCATGATACATATTCAAAATATATTTCTGACATATTTTTAGAAACTATTTTAAACACACCAAAACATGATGAATTAGATTTAAATCTAATGAAATTAAAGAATGCTGTATATGAATATAAGCAAATATTAAAATATAAATATGTTATTGATAATATTAAATCAAGATATGAAGAAAATAAAGAAAATAAGAAACTAAAAGTTGAAGAAAATAAAATTCTTAGTGATATTATGAAAAAAGAAAAGAAGGTTATTGCATTAACTAAAAAGACAGAAAAGACTAGATTTAATAAAAAAACAGATGAATCTTTGTTTGTTCAACAAAACAATCTAATTAAAGAAATCAAAGAACTATATAAGGATTATGATAGAGTTAGAATAGATAATATTATTTTGGACAATATTAATGAAGCTTCTAATCTTGAAGATGTATTTAAAATTGCTTCTTCATTTTATCGAGAATTATTTATGGTTACAAAAACAGAGTTTCCAGAAATGTCAGAAGAAGAAATAGATGAAATGGTTAAAGATTTAAAAGATTTTATTAATTGGCCATATAATATATTAACAAATAATAGCAATATTAATGAAGAGAAAAGTTTACTTTATATTATTAAAGATAGATATAGTTTAATGAATATTAATATAACAGAAGAAATGTTAGAAGCATCAGCTTTGGATACATTACTGGAAGATCTAACTAGATTTGAAAAATATTATTACATTAGAAAAAACAATATTAGTATAGAAAAGATGATTAATTTTTGCAATTTAAAGTCCTTAATTGATCGAGTAGACAAAGAAAAAGAAGAGAAATCTAAATAAAAGTATTAATAATAAAAACTGCCCTTAGAAGTTGGATAAATCTAACTAAAAGAGGGCAGTTTTAATATAATAAAAGATATTTATTGATCACTATAGTTATCAAAATAGCCTTTAACATACACAATTGGTGTACCTTTATCACCAGAACCACTAACTAAATCACATAAACTTCCTAATAAATCTATAATTCTTCTTGGTGTTGTTCCTAAAGAACTTTGTTTTTCTTTTTTGTTTTCTTCTATTTTTTTAATAATTTCTTGTTGTTTTTCATCATCATCTAAATTTTTAAATTCATTATCTGCAAAGTATTTTAATTTAATTTCATTTGGTGTACCAATAAGTTTGTCTGTATACCCAGGAGTTACTACAGGATCAGCAAGTTCCCAAATATGACCTACTGGATCTTTAAAAGCACCATCACCAAATACTAAAACTTGAGGAGCAATACCTGTTTTTTCTTTAAATTTATTTTGAACTTTCCTAACAAAGATATCAGAATCTTTAGGGAAAAGTTTTAAAGAATCAGGAGTAGATGTATTAGAACCATAAAGTCCATATTCTTCATTATATCCGCTATTATTAATTGATTTATTTAAAATATCTGCTAAAGTAAATACTTTTGTTGCTCCATTTGATTTAAATATTTGTTTTAATCTTTCTCTATCATGAATATTTGCAATTAATATTTCCTTATTTTTTTCTAATATTTTTAAAGGATTATTAGTTAAGAAAATTTTAATATTATCATTAATTGCATAAGATTTATATAATTGAATATAGTCAAGGTTAGTAAAATCATGTAAATATCCACCATCTGTAAGTTTATAATATTCTTCTTCATTTAGAATATCATTAGAAGTAGAAATGTTTTTATGTAATATTGTATCTTCACTCATTAAACGATTACCAACTTCATCATGTGGAAAATTCAAGAATATATTTATCTTCTTATTTGTCATAGCAAGACCTTTTAATATAATAGCAAATCTATTTCTTGACATAATAGGAAAGACAATAGCAAATTCTTCTCCAAACATATTTTGTACAAAATCTCTAATATCTTCTACAGTACAATAATTACCCTGAGATCTAGCAAGCAAAGATTCAGTAATACCAATAACATCAGTGTCTTTTAATTCTAAATTGTTTTGTTTTATAGCATCTAGAACAGACTCAACTGTAATACCCACTAAATCATCACCTTGTTTAATAATTTTTGTTCTAACTCCATAAACTGAAGTTCCAACCATTCTTTTCATATCTACTCCTTTAATAAATAATAGCAATTTAAATATATATTTATACTTAAATTTATATACCTAAATGCAATTTTATTATATTTTAAGTTTTAATATATTGCAAACCAAAATATATTTTTTAAGTGAGAAAAAATCATAGAATAAAATTGCTTGAAAGCCATATTCTAAAAGCTTTTAAATATATTACATATTCTTTACAAATACTCGGATTTTACTGAATAAAACAAGCAAATATGCTATTCTAAATTTAAGATAATGGGCTTAATTTAAGGTAGAAATGTTTAAAAAGAAAATAGCAAAAAAGTCAAATAATAAAAAAATCTTTAAAAAGAAGAATACTAGAATATATATTTTAGTAGGTCTATTAATTTTATTCTTTTTACAATTTCTTGCATTAGGTCTTTCACAAGCACAAAAATTAATTGAAATGAGTATTGAAGTTATAGATTTAGAAACTAAAGTAGAAAATAGGAACATAGTTTTAAATGCTATCAATTCAGGTGAAAGTGGATATTATTTATTACTTCCAGATAAAATTGAAAATATATATGTAACTGAATATGAGATAGAAAAAAGTGAAATTAATACTACAGAGACTGATAATATTAAAGAAACAGTTTTACCAAATACTAAATTATTTTTATCTCAAGATGAAGTTAATTCACAAAATATACAGCTAAAAGTAATATATAATTCGAAAAAGGTTAAAGAAGAAACACTATATTATCAGGACATATATCCATCAGGTTTTAAAGAATCTGAAGTTAAGATGTCTAATGTAAAAATAACAGGATTTATGCCATTAGATATTTCTTTAAATATTACAGAAGAAGAAAAACCTGAACTTACTTCATTATTAAGAGAAAATATAGAGAGTGATCAACAAATAAACAAAACAATTAAATTTGATTTTACTTATAATAATGAAAAATATAATTTGAATACAGAAGCAAAAGAACAATTAAAAGTATCAATTTATCCTATTGATCAAGATAGAATATATTCTGTATATTCTTTAAACAAGAAAGCAGAATATATAGATCAAGAAAATGTAGTAGATGCTTTAAATAGACCAATTAATACATATAATATCACAGAATTAACAGAGGTATCTTCTAATCAAGAAGTTCTAGAGATTGGTATAAATACAATAGAATATTTAGGTTTAGTATCAAAACCCAATAATATGATATTAATGCAAAGATCTTCAAATATTGGTATTAGAGGTATGGAAACACCTACTGATTTTAACTCATCTACAGGTACAAATGTTTGGGATGGAAGTACTTCTACATCTTTTATAGGTGCAGGAACACAAGCAAATCCATATTTAATTACATCTGGTGCAGATCTATCATATTTAAGAGATAGAGTTAATTCTGGAACAACATTTGAAAATAATTATTTTCAATTAACAAATAATATAGATTTAGATAATCGAGAATGGCAACCTATTGGAGACTATAATAACTCTTTTAGAGGTAATTTTGATGGTTCTGGAAGAGTAATTAAAAATTCAAATATTATAGTTTCAACTTCTTTACCAACTTCTGTTGTATATTCATATGGTTTTTTTGGTTCAATAGGTGGAGGAAATTCGAGACAGATTATTAAAAATTTAGAAATAGATAATATATCAATTCAGATTAGAGTTTCTGGTAATACAACAACTTCAACAACAGATAGAATATTTGGTATTAATATTGGAACTTTAGCTGGAACAATGTTTAGAAATTCAAGTATAGTAAATTCAAATATTAGAAATATGAGTATATCTGATTCTGGATATACAATAAATATTAGATCATATAGATTCCAATATTTAATTGGAGGTATGGTTGGTGAAGCAATTGGAGGAGCATATCAAACAGGAGATCCTGGTACTACTTCTAGATATAATATAAGTAATTCAGTTGTATCTGGTAATATTAATATACAATCTTATCCTAGAAATTATTCTACAGGAGGACAATTTGTTGTAGGTGGAATAATAGGAAGAATAAGATCACAACCTGTATTGCCAGAAAATTCAGTATTCACAGGAAGAATAAATTCTAGCAACTCGTTTATTGGACCAATATATGGTCAATTAAGAAATAATACTAATGTTACAGGAACTTTTCTTTTTGATGCATTGTGGCAAGGTAATGATGCAGGATCAGTTATTTGTTCTAGTAAATATAATGCAACATATTTAAATAATTATACATTTACTAATACAGAAATATCAGGAACTTCTAATTCTAGAATAAGTGGAAATGCAAATGGTGTAGGATATGTACAAGGAATTAACAAGGGTATATATGATAATAACAATAATGGAATATTGTTAGATCTTAATAATTCAGCAGATAGTGCTGATGTTAAATGGGAGTATAGTAGTTCTACAGGTTTTGTATTAAGAAATAGATTAAGAACAAATGTAATAGAAAATCCTGAATTTACATATTCTGTTGTTATAGATGATACATATACTACGTCTGGTTATAGTTACCAGTGGGATTTAAATGGAAGTATTAATGCAAATACTACTTCAGTACATGTATTAACTGAACCAAATTATGATAATGATATAAATGTAATTACAATAACAAAAGATATAAATGGATATTATTCTGTATTTAGATTTAAAATACCAAGAATATATGTTGAAATTAATTTTAATATTAATAATGCAAATAATTCTGTTGAAGCAACTATTACTGGTCCTGGTATGGCTTTTACTTCATATGCTGATTATACATTTCAATGGTATACAGAAGATATAACAGGATATGAGCAAAATGCAATTGAAGGTGCAAATGATAGATTTTTAGCTGGTCTTGATACAAAATATGATTATAAATTAGTAGCTACAAATACTGTAATACCACAACTTACAATAGAAGGTTCATTTACATATGCAGATAGAACAGTTGTATATGTGAATGAAGCTAGTGGTTCTAACTATAATGATGGGTTTGCACCAGATAGGGCTGTACAAAACTTTACAACAGCTTATGGAAAATTAAGAACAAATGGTAATAGAGATGAAAATATTATTGTTGTAATGGGTAGAATTAGAAATAATGATATATTTACAGGTGAAAATAGTTCAACATTTAGAAAAAATGTAACAATAACAGGTGTATATAAGAGAACTGATTATGAAGGAATTCTTCATTTACATGGAGAATCAACATATAAATATATGAATGGTGATACAACATTTATGTATTTAATAATAGATGGTATTGAACAAACATATAGTTGGTGGAGTGGATATCAAGATACACCAAGACAGCTTTATTGGTATTTACAAGGATATAGTTTAACAATGGGTGAACAAGTTAAAATGCAAAATTATCCAGCAGCTAATACTAATCAAGGTTTAATTCAAGGAGCAGCACCAGCTTTTCATATTTTTGCTGCATGGCATAGATATAATTATGCTACACTTCCAAGAAATAATCCGAAAATAATAATAAAGTCAGGAACTTATGGAAGACTAGTTTTAGGTGGATCACCTGGTACTAATGCTGTTTCAAATTTAGAAATGTATACATCTAGAAATTTCACAGGTTCTGGTCCAAATGACATGTTTAATATTGAAGCAACAATAGACATAAAAAATAGTACAACAACTTCACATGCTTATGATGTTAATCTTTTTGTAGGTGGAGCTGCTTGTGGAAATACATATGCAAATGTGAAAGAAAATATTATAAGTGGAACTGTTGGTAGAGCTTTAGGTGCTTCAATTGGAGATACATCTAATAGACCAAATAATTGGCCATATCCGATTAATACTTTTTTAGGTACAGTTGAAATTAATATATCAGGTGGAGAGATAACAGAACTTTATGGTGGTGCTTTAGGTAGAAATATGTCTGCACTTACAAATCAATCTACATTAATTTGTGATTCATATTTTTATGGATCAGTAGATATTAATATTACTGGTGGAAGAATAATAGATACAATATATGGAGCAGGAGCAGGTGGTGTTTCTGGATATCATGTAAATTCTTCTGATGATTACAAATCATATGGTCAACCATATCAAACTTCAATTAATATGAATATTTCAGGTGGAACAATTGAAGGGGATATCTATGGTGGAGGCTATGGATATACAAACTATTTAACAGAAATAGTTACAGCTTTTGATGCTGGATATCTTTATGGTACTTCAAATATTAATATAACTGAAAATCCTAATATAAGTGGAGTAATATATGGAGCAGGAAGAGGATATAATTTACCTACTAAACCTTTAATTGCAGGAGTAATAGGAAATACAAATATTTCAATTAAAGGAACACCTACATTAAGTGGAGTAATATATGGAGGAGGAGCAGGACTTTCTCAATATGCTAATATGGCTAAATTACAAGGTACTTCAAAAATTGATTTAGAAGCAACAATGGGAATAGATGTATATGGTGGAGGAAATATTGCTGCAACTGATGGTAATACAATAATAAATATAAAATCTGGAACACATACTGGAAGGATATTTGGTGGTGGAAATGTTGGTGTTGTTAATGGAACAACAACTATAAACAAAACAGGTGGAGAAACATTAAATATATTTGGTGGAGGAAATCAAGCAGTAGTTACAACAAGTAATATTAATTTAAATGGTGGACAAGCAACAAATGTATATGGTGGAGGAAATCAGGCTGGAGTTACAACAACAAATATTACTTTAGATGGTGCTACAGCAACTAATATAATGGGTGGTTCAAATGTTACAGGAGATGTTTTAACATCAAATGTAACTGTAAAATCAGGAACAGCAGATCTAGTTGCTGGTGGAAATAATCAAGGTGGAACAACTAATATTGCGAATGTTAGAATAGAAAATGGAACTATTGGTTCAGTATATGGTGGAGGTAATCTTGCCAATTCTAATGAAACACATGTAACTGTTGTTGGTGGTAATATTACAGATATTTATGGTGGATCAAATGCAGCTAATGCAAATTATACAGATGTAAAAATACAGGGTGGCAATATATCAGGAAATGTATTTGGAGGTTCAAATTCATCTGGAACTGTTAATACATCAAATGTACTTGTAACAGCTGGTACTATGAATAATGTTTTTGGAGGAAATAATGCTGGTGGTATTACTAATACTTCAAATGTTACAGTAAATTCAGGAAAGATAACAAATGTATATGGTGGAGGAAATTCTACAAATTCAGGTATAACTAATATTAATATAAATGGTGGAGAAATCTTAGGAGATATTTTTGGAGGTTCAAATTTAATTGGAACAGTTCAAAGATCTAATGTGAATATAAACTCAGGAACTATTAATAACGTATATGGTGGAAATAATCAAGGTGGATCAACATTAAATCCTAATATTATTGTTGCTCGGTGGTGATATAAACAATATCTATGGTGGAGGGAATCAAGCAATTGTACCTTTAACAAATATTACAGTTAATAATGGTACAATTGGTAATATATATGGCGGAGGAAATGCAGCTGAAGTAATAAATAATACTAATGTCATTGTAAATGGTGGAACCATTACTACAAATATCTATGGTGGTGGTAATGAAGGAATAGTTAGAGATTCAACTTCAGTTAAAGTAAAGAATGCTACAATACAAGGAAGTATTTATGCAGGTGGAAATGGTGTAACAGCAGTTGTATATAAAAATACAAATGTTAATATTGAAAATGGTACAATTGTAGGAGCAGATAATTCAAGTATACCAACACAGGCATGTGTTTTTGGAGGAGGAAATGCAGCACCAACAGGATTAGAATCTACAGATAATTCTATTGCAACAGTTAATATTGTTGGAGGTTCAATTTTTGGAAATGTTTATGGTGGAGCTAATACATCTGTTGTTTATGGATCAACTGATTTAAATATAGGTATAAATGCAAGTAATGTTACAGGATTAGAGAAAGGTAATATATATATTAAAGGAACAATATTTGGTGGTGGTGAAGCTAATGCTTCAGGTTCAGAAATATTTGATTTCTCTTTTATATCTGTTACAAAAGCTATTAATATAACAATTGATGGGTCTGATCATACTAATTTTAATACTGAAGGTTCAATATTCGGTTCTGGTAATGCTTCATCAACATCTGGAGTTTCTACAATATTAATAAAAAATTATGGAAATTTAGCATTACCAGGAAGAAATATATCACTTCAGAGAGCAAATTCAATTACATTAGATAATACACATATTTCTCTATCAGGAGCTACAGATAGAACAAATGAATATTCAAATGTATATTTCTCTGTAAGTAGAGTAGATCACTTAAAATTAAGTAATAATTCTACTATCTATATGTCTTTTGGAGCCAATTTATTAAAAGAATATTCTTCACTTGTAAGTGCAACAGGAACTGATCTTCAAACAGTTACAATTGATGAAGAAACAGGAGAAACAATAAGAAATGTAGATAATAGAATATTTATGTTAGAAGGTAAAAATTTAAATATTGCTACAAATGAATCTGTTACAGCATATGGAGTAGTTAATGGTATGTCTTTCTTAGGACTTTATACAAGTAAAACAAATCCAGCTACATCAACAGGGCTTTATCATCATTCATATAATAATGGAGATGATATAACTAATCCTGGCACATTTTCATATAATTCCTATGTATTAGCTCAACATAAAACAAATCATGATATTACAGTTGATGGATTTTATACAAATAAAAATATTGAAGATAAGATAAAGTCTGAATATGTTGGAGTAACACCTGAAGAAGATCTTTATTATATATGGTTAGTTGGAGAAGCTTTAGATGTAACATCATATGAAATTACTTTAACAGCTTCAAAATATGCGACATTAGGAACATATGAGCTTCCTTTAACAGGTTTTTCTACACCTAATACTAAATATAGGATGTCAGGTTTTTCTGTAGGTATGGAATCAGGAATAGAATTAGTTGATGTTAATGATATTTCAGCAATTGCTCCAACTCCTGCAATAGCAGATTCATTATTTGGATTATCATTAAGAGCAAGTAGAAGTGGTTGGAAAACAGTTGGTTCAACAGATTTTTATACAAGAGATGGTGGGCAATATGAAGGTACAAGAGAATATAATTCAGAAGATTCTCCAACAACACCATCATTCTTATTTTACCTATATCATTCACAGAATTTGACTTTAGAACAGCAGTTAGGTGAAGCTAGAATTAGATTTCAAGTTCTAGTTCCTATTGATGATTTAAATTATGAAGTGAAATATATTGATATTAATGTAACAATGGAAACAGCTCTTTATCAGGATGATTTCTATGATGCTGCTATTACTCAAGGTGAAGAATTTAAATTATTTACTACAACTGAAACTAATATTACAAATAAATCAACATTTTCTACATTTTTCTCTTTATTTATACCTGAATTTACAGAGAATAAGCATTATAATAACTTTACTGATTATCATAGAGTATTAGTTTCTAGAAGAGATAATGGAACAGAATTTGCATTCCCGGCAGGAACTAAGCTTACTATGTTAGACCTAGTAACAAATAAAACATATTATTATATTGTTACACCTCAAGATGAGAGTAGTTATAAATATACATATAGATTATCTGACTTTATTGAAATGGGTACAACTGATAAGATGTATGATGAAGATAATGCAATATTGCAGTACATTAATACAAATAATAATTTGGTTTTTGAAAATTTTATATTCCATACTTCGTTTAAAGATACTAATATAGAAAACAATATAATAAGAAATTCACTTTTGATGGAATTACAAAATAATAATAATCAAACATTAATTGGAGTTTTAGGAATAGCTAGAGAAAGAACTAAATATAGTGTATATATAAATAAGGATTCTGTTATTAACTTAAGTGCAGTAGTTAATCCAACAACAGTATATTTAGGCGATAAATTTAATCTTAATGTTACAATATCATATGAGCAAGCATTAGTTGGTTCAATTAGAGTTTCAGATACTAGATATTTTGATTATCAGATGGGATTGAGAATAATAATTTTAGATAGTGAAGAGAATCAGTTAGGAGTAGATTCATTATTAGGATTAAGATTTAAGCTTGATGATGTCTATTATATGCCTAGAGTTGATGGTTCTATTAGAATGAAGGTAGCGGAGAATGTCTCAAATGTATTATCAAGAATTGAAGTAGATACTACATATAATAAGACATTATCTACAGGAGATTATACTATAAAAATCGAGTCATTTGGATCACCAGATGGTGTATATTATGGTGATGTTCCTTCACAAATAATAACTAAAGATTTAAAGATAATAAATAAAATCTTTGGATTAAAAGTTGTAACTTTTGATCAAATGAAAATTATAAATAAAGATACAGGTATTACAGAATATGGAACAAATGCATTAAATGTTGATATTGATTATCAATCAGCTTTAAATAATCCTAAAATTAATATGCATTTAGAGAGAAGAAAGTATGATTCTAAATATCAGCGAGAATATGAAAAGGTGGATTTAAGAGATTATGTTTCTACAATGTTAATAGATACAAATCAAAATCTAGAATATGTAGTTTCAACATCACCTGTAAATGGAAAAAGAACACAATTTTTAAATTTAAAAGAAAATTTAAAAACAGGAACATATAGATTTGTAGTATCTTTATATGATGGTAATAAATTAATTGGCAAAGTATATGATTATATAATTATTAAATAGGTGTGAATGAAAAGAGGAGTAAATAAAATTAAAAAACATAAATCAAACATTATTGTTTATATATTAAGAAGTATATTATTACTATTTATAGCAATAGTAGTATATAATATTTTTCTTTTGACATTTACTGCGAAAACAGACAAAGAAGCTAAATATATTTTTGGATATCGTGCATACATTATTACAACAGATAGTATGAGACCTAATATAAAAGTTGGTGATATAGTAATAATAAAGAAAACAGAAAATGAAAAATTAAATAAGAATGATATTATTATATATAGATTATCATCTGAATCTGAAAGAGTTACACATAGAATAGTAGACAAATCTAAAGATATCTATATAACAAAGGGAGACAATAACAAATTAGAAGATAATAATATTGTAAAATATGAAAATATAGAAGGAAAAATAATATTTAAAATACCATTTATTGGTAAGATATTTTTAAAATCAGAAAATGTATTTTATGTTTTTTTCTTAAGTATAACAATTTTAACTGCATATATGTATAATAGAAGGCTTTTAAATAAAAGTTTAATAAGAAGAGAAAAGAAGAGAGAGGCAGATAGAATTAGACAAATTCAAGAAGAAGTTAAAAAAGTAAAAGAACATAAAGATGAAGATATAGAAATAGAATTTAAAGAAAGATAAAAAATAAATAAATATAAATATAAGAAAGAAATTATAAGATGAAATCTAGCAATATAAATAATGATAAAGATAAGATAATAAAAAGAAAAAGATTTAATTTTAAAAAAATATTAATCTATTTAATAATTACTTTTTTTGTATTGCTTCTTTTATATAATAATATTTATCTTTTATCTGGAACTAGTTTAAATACAAATAGAAAGAATAATATTTTTAATATTAAACTATATTTAGTAGAAAACAATATGATGGAAGATACATTGAAAAAGGGAAATATTGCTGTTATTAGTACTAAAACTATAGAATATAATATAGACGATATAATATTATTTAGAGATCAATCTGGTATAAAATTAGAGAGAATAGTAGAAATTATTAATAGTAATACAAATATAGATGAAAAGAAATATATTACCAAATCAGATAATTCATATTATTTAAATCACTTTGAAATAGAAGAAGATATGATTATAGGTAAATATAGATATAAAATATTAGGATTATCAATTTTACTCAAAATAGCAAGATCTCGTATTACAACTATTATATTTATATTAGTATTAATTACAATGCTAATAATATTATTTCAAATTAGACTATATAAACCTAGAAGAGGTAAGGGTGTAAAGGAAGATGAATTATTAAAAAAGAGACTAGATGCTTTTATTAATAAAGATGAAGAACAAATAAAGGGTAAACATAGTAGAAAAATACAAAGAGATAGACTTAGAAGAAAATTAGAAAAAAAGAATAAAAGTTAAAAATTAAACATATCATTTTTACTTGTTTTTAAAGGTGGTATCTTATAAATAATATCAAAGAAATAAAAATCCTCTAATTCGTCATATTCTAAACATGATAGATAAACATCAAGTTGATTTAAATTATCACAAGATGAGATAATAGCTGGATGTAGTGCTGAATTAAAGAAACATTCAAAAGCTAAATCCAATGCACCTTTAAAAGACATATTCTCTCTATCTTTTGCTAATTTATATGCTTCTCTAAATCTTGCCACAGGTGCATTTCTGTAATATTTAATAGGTTTTGTAAATATTTTATCAATAACATCATATACATCTGTATATTTATCAGGATTAGCTTTTAAGATATTATTTAGCTTTTTATATGTATAAGGTAGTATTACATGACTTTCTTGTTCAGATATTATTAAAGTATTTTCAGATAATTCTCTATGTCTTACAATATCGGGATCTAAAATATTAGAATTTAATTTTAATTGAGCCATTTCTTGTTCATGTTGAATTCTTTCATCAGCTTGAATTCCTTCAGAAATTTCAACCAATTTTTCTTCAATTGAATTTGTGTTTTCTTTAATTTGAATAACATTCTGAAACTCAGGAGTAGATTCCTTTAAAAATGTTTCGATTTCAGTAGTATTAATCAATATCTGACTATTATTTTCACCATAAATTAAATTATATTTATCTATTTCTTCTACGATTTCTTTTAAAGTTAAATCTAGTACAGCATCATTTAAAGAAGTAATATTTTGATATATTATCTCATATGCATTAATATTTTTATTTGATTTTTCTAGAATATCATTAACCTTATTAGACTTTAGAAGATAAAGCTCCATGTTTTTAGCATCATTATTTATATCAATATCAGTAGCTAATTCTTTAAAATATTTTAAAACTTGTGTAGATAGATTTTTTTGCATGTTAAGAGAAGAATTAATAAAATCTAACTCTTTTTTTATACTTTCTAGTATCTTCTTTTTTGAATTATCATCTTTAGTTAAAATTATCAAAATTTCCTCAACATAGCTATAGATAATAATATTATATCAAAGAGAAAATATCTTAAAAAGGAAGCATTTTAAATGTAATACAAATCTAATAAATTTGTATTAAAGAATTAAAGAAAAAAAACAAGTTTTAATTGATAAATAAAAATCCTTATGATATATTTTATTTAAGCAGAAAATATAATATATCTTTAAAATGATATATTATGTGAATGTATTTTTGTAGGAGAAAATTATGAAGATAATAAAAAACATATTAATAGTGATTTATTTGATTATAGCAATATTTGCAACAGTTTGCTTAATATCAACAAATCAATACAAAGTAACTGAATTAGGGGAATATACTTTTGTTTATGTAGATAAACATACAAATTCAGATACTTTTTCTAAAGGTGATCTTGCTATAGTGAGTTCAGATTTTAAAACAAAAGTAGGAGATGAGATTTTTTTCTATAATGCTTATGAAAAGAATATTCACCCAACTGTTGCAAAAATAGTAGCAGAAGAAGTAATAGTTGCGGATAAAGAAGTTACATATACTTTAGATAATGAAAAACAAATATCAAGTCAATTTGTAATTGGAAAAGTTGATGAGTCTACACGAATTCCATATGTAGGAAGTGCAATGCGAATAATACAATCAAAATGGGGATTTTTATTCCTAATTGTTTTACCTGTATTAATTGCATTTATTTATGAAATATATACTATTATTATTGAAGTTAGATCAAATAAAGTAAAAGTAAAATCAGAAACTAAAACAGAAAATAGTGATGATAAATAAAGGAGACTTTTAATATTGAAATAATGACTAAAAAGAATGTCAAAATACTATGTATAGTATTAAGTATAATATTACTAGTAATAGTTGTTTTACAAATATCCCATACCTATTCGGTTTTCTATAGTGAATTAAAAGGATCTTCAGAAATTAAAATAGGGAAATGGGATATCTTAGTTAATAACGAACAAGTAACTGGTGGATACACAACAAATTTTACAATGAATGAACTAGATTTTTCAGAGAGTCCAAATGTATTAGAAGGTAAGATTGCACCAGGTATGTTTGGAAGTGGACAAATTAGTATCAAACCAAATAATGTTGATGTTTCGATAAGATATGATATTACATTAAATGATGAGGTTATTGTAAATGAAAAGATAAGCATATCTGATCTTACAATACTTAATAGTACTAAAACTTTAATTAAAACAGCAGAAAGAACATATACAGGTACAATTCTTCTACAAGATATGGTAGCTAATTATGAAGATATTATAGGTTTAAATGTTATTTGGGAAAATGATGAGAACAATAATAATAAAGATACAGAATTAGGTATTAATCCTGTAACAGGAATAGGATTACCAATTAGTATAAAGTTTTCTCAATATTTAGGAGAAGCTATTAATGCAATATAATGAAAAAAGTAAGAAAAGTATGGAAAATATTCAAAAATTTTTAAAAATAATATCTAAAATATTTACATATATATTAGTTTTTATTGCATTAATAATAATAGTTTTTAGCTTAATATATCTTTATCAGATTAAATTTCAAAATAAGATTTATGCAAATGTTTTAGGTTATACGGCTTTAGAAGTGAAATCAGGTAGTATGATGCCAAATATCGAAATAGCAGATTTGGTAATTGTAAAAGTTATAGAAAATAAAACAAAAGACAGTTTTAAAATAAATGATGTTATTACATTTAAGAAAAATAATCATTTAATTACACATAGAATAATAAGTTTAGATAAAAACAATTTAATTACAAAAGGTGATGCTAATAATACAGAAGATCAACCAATAGAATATGAAGATATTATTGGAAGAGTTGAAAAGATCATACCTAATATTGGTATATGGAAAAAGGTATTTAGTGATAAGATAGTTTTAATACCATTATCTTTAAGTATAATACTTTTTGGAATAGCAATGTCAATAGATACAAAAGAACAAATTCAAGAAAAGGAAAATGGAATTGGGAAAAAGAGAAAGAAGATACAAAAAGGTAAACGTTTTAAAAAGTAGAAAAACTTGGTTTATAATAAGTATAGTATTAATTAGTGTATTTACTCTCTTTTTTATTTTACAAAGAACAGGTGCAATATTTCAAACAACAACCGAAGGTGAAGCTAATATTGATATAGCTTTTTATTGTATAAAAGAAGACTTTCAAACAATGACTTTAAAATTAGAGAATCTTGAACCAAGATCAGATCCATATATATATAATTTTACTATAGCAAATAATGATGGAACAAAGAGAACAGAGACAAATTTAATTTATGACTTAACTGTTAGAACTACAACTAATTTACCGATAAATATAATATTATTTAATACAACTCAAGGTAATATTGATATAACTAATTTAACTACAATACAAGATGATGACGGAACATATTTTAATTTATTTCAAACTGATCAACAAGAATTTGGTTTTTTACAAAATGAACAACATAAATATAGATTGGAAGTAGTATTACCAGAAATATATAAATCATCAGATTATCAAGATATTATAGAATTAATTGAAATAAATGTTAATTCAAAACAGAAAATTGATTAATATTATTTGGATAAAATATGAAAAGAACAAATAAAAGAAGATTTAAAAAAAATAAAAATAGAAAAGTAACCAATTACATATTAATGGTATTAGCATTAATAATAATCTTTTTAATTCCATTGATAGTTACATTGTCTAGATATGCAATTGACTCTATTAATAATTATTTTGCAAGAACTAAGGAATTTTATTTTTTATCTGATAAATTAACAACAGATAATTATCCATATGTTATAAATAATTGGTCAGGAGTAGATGATTATATAATTGCAATTCATATGTCATCTATGGAAAATAATTTGTTAAAAACATCATATGATATAGATTATGATATTACATATACAGCATCATCACAGATAATGTGTCAATTAAGTAAAACAAGTGGAACAATACTTGCTAGTACAAATGAAGATACATTTACATTAACAATTACACCTGCAACACAATTAAGAGATGGAGATTCAGTTTCTGTATCTGTTAAAGTAGAATCTAAAACTGCTTTTGAAAAAACTTTGGAAGCTAGATTTACTTTAAGAGTTGCACAAGAGCAATTATCATATTCAATAACAGATAAAATAAATTCTCCATATATGACTGTTAATATAACAAATAGTTTATCATATTATGTTATTAGACAAGCTTTTGGTACATATAATGTTGGTGATAGAATAAAAATTGAAGTATATAGAGCTTTAAGTGATGTAGACAAGGCTAAATGTAGTTCAGCAGAAGTAAAAGTAGACTTTGATCCTACAAGATATGTTCTAGATATGACTAATAAAAATTATTTAGATGCAATTACAGTAACACATCAAATGATTGATGGTCATAGTCATATAAATGGTATAACTTTTGCAATAGATGCAGTTTCAAGTACAAATGTTAGACTATATAAAAGAAACATATTAGAAAATAATACATATCCTGCACCTGGAGTAATAACTCCTGCTGCAACATTTACAGTAGTAAGATAGAAGAGGTAATATGGCATATAATGTAACAGATGAATATTTTAAAAGATTAGTAAATCAATATAATGCATATTTTAAATTGATATTAGATAACAAATATAACAAACAAATATGTGAAAGATTAATGCAAGTATATATTAATGTTCGCTATGGCATGGCAGAATATACTTCAAAAGGTCAGTCTATTAGAAATAAAGTATTAATAGAGTTAAAAGAAAAGAAATCAAAACTAATAGAAGAATTCCCCGGGAAAGAAAAAGAAATTGAAGAAATATATATTTTTTCAGACTATATAATAGATTTTGATCAATTTAGTAATGAAAAATATTTGGAGTTTTTGAGAGAGGGAAAAGAAAAAAAACTACAAGAAAATAAAAATAAGAAATATTTAAGAACAAGTGAAAAAGTCGAAGAATTAAGTGAAATATATAAAGATTTGGTTGATTTAAGAGCAAAGAGATTAGGTAAAGCAATTCAGGAAGATTTTGTTAAAGAATTAAAAAAAATGATAGCAGATAATATAGATGATAAGATTGATTTACTTGCAAGAGCAAATAATATTAAGGAGTTTTATTTAAGGATAACAGAATATTCAAAACAAAAAAATGTAAGAAGAGTAAAGATTAGATATAATATAGATTTTCCAATGATATACAGTATTACAGCTATAGAAAAAGTTTATCAAGAAACAGTGATAGTTGAAGACAAATTATTACTTTGTTATTATTTGATATCAATTAAAGTTTTAAATGATGTAATATCAGGTCAATTTAATAAAGAATATATTGTTGATTTTCCAGAAAGTATTATTGAGAAAGTTCAAAAAAGAGAAAGATTAACAAATATTATAGATAATGATTTAATTAAAGAAAGAGTATTTATTAAAATAACATCTAGCGAATTTGATGCTAATACAGAATATTTTTATGATTTAATAAAAGAAGGTTTCAAATTTGCAATTGTTATTGATTCAACATTTGAACCAAGTTATGCTAATTTAGAAAAACTTAATATGTTTAGATATATTATTACTAACAAATTATTACCAACAAATAAAGACATTAAAGAGATATCTAAATTGAGAGATAAACATATAGAATTAAAATAAAGAAAGAAAAGGATAAATATGGATACATACATAAGATTTTTATATGAATTTTTAACACAATTTTTTGGAGGCTTTATTACTTTTTTCAGAGGTCTCTGGGAAGGTATAAAACAAATATTTAATTTTAAAGCTTATCAAGATATCATTAAAAATTATCAAAGAGATTTTAAAGTAAGTGAATGGGTTTTAGTTGTTATAGCTGTTGGTGTTATTCTAATAATGCTTGCAATTATAACATTATTAGCATTTTTCTTAATTAGAAAAAAGATTAGAGCTAGAAAAAAAGGATTAAATCAACAAGAACTATTAGACGAAATAGCTATGCTTCATAATAAAGTTGTAGATTTGGTAAGAGAAAAAGAAGATATTCTTGCTATGAAAGTATCTCAAATGGGATTAAGTCCTGGTGAAAGTGCTCTTATTGATACAAAGACAGGAGAAGTATCAGATGAAGAGGATACAGATTTAGTTGATGGTGGTATCAGATTCCCTAAATTAAATGAAATAGATATAGAGTACGCAGGATATAAGGTTAAAAACTATAATAATACATTTACATTAGAAGAACTATGCGAGAATTTTAGACAATTTGTAGCTTCACAATTAAAACTATATTATTCAATAGAAATGATGAGACTATTTATATCATCAATTGGTGCAGCCAAGTTAGTTATATTACAGGGTATATCTGGTACTGGTAAAACATCTTTAGCATATGCTTGGGGTAAGTTTTTAAATCATGATTCTTGTATTGCTTCAGTACAACCATCATGGAGAGATAGAACAGAGTTATTTGGTTATTTTAATGAGTTTACAAAGAAATTTAATGAAACAGATGTTTTAAGAGAAATATATTTAGCAGGATATACGGATAATATTTATACAATAATACTAGATGAGATGAATATTGCGAGAGTTGAGTATTATTTTGCAGAAATGTTATCTATTCTGGAAATGCCTGATAAAAATGAGTGGATAGTAGAGCTTGTTCCAAGTTCATGGAAAAGAGATCCTAAAAGGATTAATGCAGGTAAACTTCAAATTGCACCAAATATTTGGTATATAGGTACAATCAATAATGACGATTCAACATTCATGGTTACAGATAATAGACATTAATGATAAAGGTGTTCCTTTTGATCCAATAGATACTCCTGCAAAGGATATTAACTATACATATCTAGATGGACTATTTAGAAAAGCGATTAAAGAACATCCAGTTTCAACTGAAACATTGCAAAACATAGAAAAAATGGATGATTATGTTATACAACATTTTAGAATTGCTTTTGGTAACCGTATTGTTAGACAGTTAAATGAATATGTTCCAATATTTGTAGCATGTGGTGGAGATGAAATAGATGGTGTAGATTACTTTATGGCTAGAAAAGTTTTAAGAAAATTTGAACAATTAAATGTTGCATATATTAGAGATGAGATAGATCCATTCATAGCTTTCTTAGATAAGACATTTGGTAAAGATAAAATGAAAGAATGTATAGAATATTGTTTAAGATTAAAGAAATTAACATAAAAATAAGATTTAAAACAATTAAAAAAGAAAAGGATAGATATGTCAGATTTAAATGTATTTGAAGTATATGAAGAAGCAAATGGTTCAAAGGTTGATAGCTTTGAGCAAGGTATTCAATCATCTATTAATATGACAACTGAAAAGAAAAAAGTTGAAGAAGATACAGAATGGATAGAAGTTTTTGAAGAAGTTATTCCACATATTGAAAGTATTTTAAGAAATCCTAATAGATTTATTGTTAATGAAGAGGAAATTGTTAAAATAGAATTAGCTAGAAGAACTACAGTTGATAGTATTAAACATTTAGCAAAACATACTAGTTTTATTCAATCAATAGATGATGAAACAGGAGAAGTTACACCTTCTAAAATATTAAATATTAATAAAGAAGAAGATTATGATACTTATGAAAATAGAGTAATATATACTTTGATACAAAATATGAAGTTCTATATACATAAGAGAAAAGAAGGAATATTAGGACGAAAGAATTTTAAAAATAAAGATAATAAACAAGTACAATATACTGGTGCGACTAGAGTAAATAATGAGAATATTAGTATAAGTATAAATTTAGAAACTAATTTAGATGGAGAAATGGGTAATGGTACAAATCCTATTTTAAAACGAATAGAAAAAATAGAAGAAGATATTCTTGTATTAACACAAATGGAAGTATATAAGGATTTAGATAGAAAAAGAGTAGCATTAGTTACACCACCAATAAAGAAAACAAATAGAATATTAAAAAATCCAGATTTTCAATATGCAATGAAATTATGGTCATATATGCAAGACAATATGGAAGATAAAACAAAGATGTTAGATGATAAAGATGAGATTCAAAATCATGAAGAATTAAAAAGATTATTAGATGAAACATTTTTACTTGATTATTTATCAGTTGCTAAAATGGATAAAGAAACAGAAGAAGTTATTGAAGCACAAAAGAAAAAAGCTTCTATAACAACTGAACAATTAATAGAAAAACTAGTATTTATTAATTCTGGATTAACAGAACAGGAAATAAAGGATTTAATTACAGAAAAATATGAAGTTATTAAATATAAAAATAGAGTGTCATATGATGATGTTCAAAGAATATTTAGAGAAAATTTAGAAAAAGTATTTAAACTAATAGAATTGTAAGGGAGTTATTATGAGCGAAGGAAGACGATATAAAGATGAAGATAGTAAAGAATTAAATTCAGAAGAAAAAGAACTACAAAAAAAGTATGAAGAAATGATAAAAGAAATTGAATCAAAAAATAAGAGTTCTTTTAATGAAGAAACAGTAGAAACAATTCAAAGTATAGATAAAGACATAGAAAAAGAAGATAAAAAACCTAGTATACAAGAGATTAAAAAAGAAATTGAAGCTTTACAAGATAAAGAATTGGATACAGAAAAAGAAGAAAAATTAGATAATACAATAAAAGAAACAGATGATAAAATAACAGAAGAATTATTTGTTGTAGAAGAAGATAAGATTGATGAAATAAATGAAAACTTAGACATAATAGAAGAAGAACAGATAGATGAAATGAATGAATTAGAAGAAAAAATGGATAAAAATTTAAAAAATAAATCTAAAAAACCAAAATCAAAAATTGCTAAATCATTTTCAATATTAGGTAAAATTATATATTACTTATTATTTGTTTTTATACTTTTTGTTTTAATATTAGTGGTAGTACAGAGATTTTCGGGTAACGAAATATCAGTTGGTGGATTTAGAATGTTTAATATACTAACAGGCAGTATGGAACCTGAATATAAAGTTGGTGATGTTTTGATCTCAAAAGAAATTGAACCGAAAGATATAAAACTAGGAGATGATATTGTATATAAAGGTAAGGAAAAACCATTTGTAGATTTAATAGTTACACATAGGGTTGTTGATTTAAATCATGATAATAAAACAGGAAAATACAGTTTTCAAACAAAAGGTATAGCAAATGATATTGAAGATCCGGTTATAGAAGAAGATCAAGTATATGGGAAAATAATATATAAAGTTAGAAGTTTTTCTCTTTTAGCTAAATCTGTAAATAATATGTATATATTTTTCTTTGTTATATTTATACCTATTGTATTATTAATATCAATTAAAATTATACAAGTAAGACATGAAAGAAAATTAGATGAAGAAGATTAAAAAAGAAACTAAACAAAAGCAATGTCTTTTTATACGATTAGGAAGATTGATTAAAATTAGACATTTAATTATATTAATTATGCTTCTTATTACTACTTCATATGCTTGGTTTATATTTTCTACAAAAGTAAGTATGGGAATAACAGCACATATTGCTAGTTGGTCTATTAGTTTTACTTCAGGTGAAGGAGAACAAGTTAGTTATATGACTTTTCATGTAGATAGGGTTTATCCTGGAATGCCAGAAGCAAATGAAATCTTAAATATAAGTAATTCTGGTACTGAACCTGCAATGTTAGAATATGAAATTCAAAAAGTTAGAATTTTTAACAATTCCTATGAAAAGAGTGAAACTATTACATCACAAGCTTTAGAAAATATGTTGAAAAATAATTATCCTTTTAAATTTGATTTTATAAAATCATCTGATACAATTGATGAATTAAATGGAACAGCTACATTTCAAATCACATTAAATTGGGCATATGAATCTGGTAATGATGAGAGAGATACAAATTGGGGTGAACAAGCATATGCATATTATGCAGCAAATCCAAGTTCAAATGCAATAGAGATTAGATTAGAAATTCAAGCAATACAGCAACCACCTGAAGAACCATAAGAAATAATATTGTTTTAATAATAGTATTATTAATATG
>CAZLWI010000003.1:0-11091 GCA_964563525.1 uncultured Lachnospiraceae bacterium
AATTGTTGATTCAGTATTAAAATTAAAAGAAAATACTAAAATTCAAGTATTGTCTCCAATTGTTAGAGGTAAAAAAGGTGAACATAGAAATATTATTGATGATATGCAAAAACAAGGTTTTGTTAGAGCTAGAATTAATGGTAAAACATATGATTTATCTTTTGACGAAATTGAACTTTCTAAAACAAAGAAACATGATATTGATATAATTGTTGATAGATTGGTTGTTAAAGAAGGAATTAGACAAAGATTAACAGAATCTGTTGAAACAGCACTGAAGTTTTCAAATAATCTTGTAACAATAGATGTAATTGGTGATAAAAGTATTACATATTCAGGAAATTATGCATGTCCTGAACATGATATTGGATTTGAAGAATTATCTCCTAGGCTATTTTCGTTTAATAATCCATATGGTGCATGTGATGAATGTATGGGTATTGGATATTTACTTAGAATAAGTGAAGATTTAGTAATACCAGATAAAGATAAAACACTATATGATGGAATAAAAGCATTTGGTTCAAGTGAAATGAAAAGAGGAGATACAATGGCTAAAATGTATTTTGAATCTATTGCTAAACATTATGGTGTGAAAATTGGTAACAAGAAGATAAAAGATTTACCAAGAGATTTTATGGAAAAAATACTATATGGTACAGGAGATGAAGAAATAGAATTTATTTATGAATCACCTACAGGAATAAGAGAATTTACAAGACCTTTTGAAGGTGTAATTCCAACATTAGAAAGAAGACATATAGAAACTAGATCAGAAGGAATGAGAAAATTCTATGAAATGTATATGAATGAAATGCCTTGCAGAAAATGTAATGGAACAAGATTAAAAGAAGAAGTATTATATATTTTGGTAGGTGAGTTAAATATTCATGAATTAACTTCATTATCAATAGATAAAATAAAGAAATGTTTAAATTCTTTAGAATTAGATGAAACAGAAATGATGATTGCAGAAGCTATATTAAAAGAAACAAATAAGAGATTATCTTTCTTAGAAAATGTTGGTCTATCATATTTAACTTTATCTAGATCGGCAGGAACATTATCAGGTGGTGAGGCACAAAGAATTAGACTTGCTACTCAAATTGGTTCAGGACTAACGGGAGTTATATATATTTTAGATGAACCTAGTATTGGATTACATCAAAGAGATAATAATAAGTTATTAGATACTTTGAAAAATTTAAGAGATTTAGGTAATACTTTAATTGTGGTAGAACATGATGAAGATACAATGAGAGCAGCAGATCATATTATAGATATTGGTCCAGAAGCTGGAATTAATGGTGGTAAATTAATTGCAGAAGGTAAAGTTTCAGATATTATTAAAGTTAAAAATTCTTTAACAGGTAAATACTTGTCTGGAAAATTATCTATACCAGTACCTAAAAAAAGAAGAAAAGGTAATGGAAGGAATATTGAAATTATAGGTGCTAAAACTAATAATTTAAAGAATTTAAGTCTAAAATTACCTTTAGGTAAATTAGTATTAATAACTGGAGTATCAGGTTCAGGTAAATCTTCGCTTATTTATGATACTTTGTATTTAAATATTAAGAATAAATTACATAAAACATATGATAAAGCTGGTGAAGTTGAAGAAATTAAGGGAATAAACAATATTGATAAAATAATAAGTATTGATCAATCACCTATTGGAAGAACGCCAAGATCTAATCCTGCAACATATACAGGAGTTATGGATAATATTAGAGATATATTTGCTGAAACAAATGAAGCCAAAATGAGAGGATATCAAAAAGGTAGATTTTCTTTCAATGTTAAAGGTGGTAGATGCGAAATATGTGAAGGTGAAGGATTAATAAAAATAGAAATGCATTTTTTACCAGATGTTTATGTACCTTGTGAAGTATGTAACGGTAATAGATATAATAAAGAAACTTTAGAAGTAAAATATAAGGGGAAGAATATATCTGATGTATTAGATATGAATGTGTTTGAAGCATTAGAATTATTTGAAAATATACCAATAATTAAAAGCAAATTACAATTATTAATTGATGTTGGATTAGGATATATTAAATTAGGTCAAAATTCCACTACATTATCAGGTGGTGAAGCCCAAAGAATAAAGATATCAAAAGAATTATCAAAAAAATCAACAGGTAAAACATTATATATTTTAGATGAACCAACAACAGGATTACATTCACATGATATTGCTAAACTTATTGAAATATTAAATAGATTGGTTGACAGTGGCAATACAGTTGTTGTTATAGAACACAATATGGATTTAATTAAAACAGCAGATCATATTATTGACTTAGGTCCTGAAGGTGGAGATGCAGGAGGAAAAATTATTGCAGAAGGAACACCTGAAGAGATTATTAAAGTAAAAAAATCATATACAGGTGAATTTTTAAAGAAAAGTTTAAAATAATTGATAAACTAAAAATAAAAATAGATATAAAATTTAAGTAAAGGAATATGTTAAAAAACAGTATGTTTCCTTTACTTTTTGTTTTTTATTAAGTAAAATAGATTTAAATATAAATGTATAAAAATCAGGTAAATTATATAAAATCAATCATTTTATCATTGGATATAGTTATATGTTTATAATTATTAATATTTGTTAATATTAATAAATCTTTTAATAAAAGAGGAACAAAAGATGAAAATAAAAATTAAAGATAGAAGAATTTTATTATATTATATTGTTAATATATTTATTACTCTTAATATGATGATTATACTTTTTACTAGTATTGTTATGTTAAAGAGTGGAGAAACTAGAACTACAGGAGTAATTAATTTTTTCCTTAATACATTATTCTTTACAGCAATTACAAAAGGAATACTTTCTTTAATAATAAGAATTAACAAAAAACATCAAATAACACTCTTATTAATGTCACTAGTATTGGCGATATTTGTATTAATAATGTCAATATTAACATCAATATTTAATCCGCAAATAATACTACAATTAGTTTTAGTTTTTTGGGGTGTTTATGCAATACTATATAATTATATTATTTTAAAAAATATTAGACAATATATACCATTAGTAGTTATAGCATCAATTTATGCATTTTTTACAGGAGCATTATTGATTCTGATGTTTATAGATATGTACAAAGTTATGTTTGTATATAATGCGATATTATCAGGAATAATGTCAATAACAATAGTATTTATATCTTTAGAGATGTTACAATTACTTGCATATGTTTTTATACCCGAATATTATTCAAAATCTTCGGAAATAATTGATATATTTGATGAAATTAAATTAAAATTTGAAGTAAGAATAAGAAATGAAGAAGAAAGAGAAGAACTAAAAAACAAAAAAATACTTGAGAGAAAAATGATTGAAAGACAAAGAAAAGCAGAACGAGAAAGAGAAAAAGAGGAAAGAAAATTAAAAAGAAAAAATTTACAAGGAAAAATAAAACCTTTAACAAAAGATAATCTTAATAAATATTTAGAAAATATTAAAAATAAAAAAGGTGATGAATGAAGTTTAATGAAGTAATAAAAAACAGAGCAAAATCAAATGTTAAAAGGATAATACTACCTGAATCAAATTGTAAAAGAATCTTAAAAGCTGCAAAAATAGTTCAAGATGAAGGATTTGCTGACATTATACTTATTGGTAAGAAAGAAGAAATACAAAATATAGTAAATGAAGAAAATATATATTTAGATTTAAATAATTTAGAAATAATTGACCCTGAAACTTCTGAATTAAAAGATAATTTAGCAAGTAAATTACACAGTATTAGAGAACATAAAGGTATGACTCTAGAAGAAGCATATAATCTAATATTAGATCATATGTATTTTGGAATCATGTTATTAAAAACAGGTTATGCAGATGGATTAGTAGCAGGAACAATTCGCTCAACTGCAGAAGTTTTAAGACCAGCATTACAAATAATTAAAACAAAGGAAGATGCAAAATTTGTTTCATCTTTCTTTTTAATGGAATTTGAAGATAATGAATATATTAAAGATGATGTCCTATTATTTGCTGATGCCGGAATAATGGTTAATCCAAACAGTGAAGAATTAGCTGAAATTGCTTTAGAATCTGCTAAATCTTTTGAAAAAATAGTTTTGAAAGAACCTAAAGTAGCTCTTTTATCATATTCAACTAAAGGTTCAGCTGAATCAGATGAAATTAAAAAAGTAATAGATGCATATAATATTGCCAAAGACAAAAATATTCATTTAAAAATAGATGGTGAACTACAAGTTGATGCAGCAATTGTACCTAATATTGCAAAAACTAAAGCACCTGAAAGCATATTGGAAGGTGAAGCTAATGTATTAATATTTCCTGATCTTAATTCTGGTAATATATCATATAAATTAGTACAAAGATTAGCTAATGCTAAGGCTTATGGTCCAATTTGTCAAGGTTTTAATTACCCTATAAATGATTTATCAAGAGGTGCAGAAATAGAAGATATAGTTGGTGTAATTGCTATAACAGCAATACAAGCACAAGAAAATTAAAAATACCAAAGATAATATAAACAACAAAATATAATAAGAATAAAATATAATTAATTAAAAATTAAAAACAAATATTAGGAGGAAAAATGAAAATTTTAGTTTTAAACTGTGGTAGTTCTTCAATTAAATTTCAATTAGTAGAAATGCCTAAAGAAGAAGTATTAATCAAAGGATATTACGAAAGAGTAGGAACAGACGAAGCATTTGTGACATTCAAGTATAGAGGAGAAAAAGACAAATATGAAATACCAGTATTAAATCATGAAGAAGGTATTAAAGTCATTCTAGAAAAACTTTTAGATTCTAAATATGATGTATTAAAAGATATATCAGAAATTGTTGCAGTAGGACATAGACTAGTTCATGGTGGAGAAAAATTTGCAAAATCAGTATTAATAGATGATGAAGTTATAGCTCAAGTCGAAAAATTAATACAACTTGCTCCATTACATAATCCAAGTTGCTTAGCTGGAGTAAATGCTATGTCGAAAATATTGCCAGATGTGCCAATGGTAGCAGTTTTTGATACTTCTTTTCATCAAACAATGCCACCAGTATCATATATATATAATATCCCATATGAGTATTATGAAAAATATAGTATTAGAAAATATGGATTTCATGGTACATCACATAGATATGTTGGAAACAGAATTGCAGAACTATTAGGTAAGAATAAGGAAAATATCAATGTAATATCATGTCACTTAGGTCAAGGTGCAAGTATTTGTGCTATACAAGAAGGGAAGTCAATTGATACTTCAATGGGACTTACACCTTTAGCAGGAATACCAATGGGATCTAGATCAGGTAATATTGACCCATCAATAATACCATATATTTGTAAATTAGAAGATAAAACTGTTTTTGAAGTTGATGACATATTAAATAAAAAGTCAGGATTATTAGGAATATCAGGTATATCAGCAGACTGTAGAGATGTAGAAGAAGCTGCAGCAGAAGGACATGAAAGATCAATATTAGCTTTAGAATCAAATGCATATTTAACAGCACAAACAATAGGAGCATATGCAGTAAGTTTAGGCAAAGTTGATGTAATTACATTTACAGCAGGAATTGGTGAAAAAGGTGCTGAAATGAGACAAATGATTTGTGATCATTTAGGAATATTAGGAATAAAATTAGATCCTGTTTTAAATGATGTAAAATCAGAAGAGAGAAAGATATCTACAGAAGACTCAAAAATAGAAGTATGGATTGTTCCAACTGATGAAGAAATAATGATAGCAAGAGATACAGTAGAAATTGCAGGATTAAAATAATAGGAGAATAAAATGATTAGATTTGATTATTCAAATTCATTAATTAAAAAATCTGAAATTTTAAAATATGCTGAAGAAGTAATGGCAATTAACAATGAATTTGAAAAACAAAAAAATGATTCAGATAAATTTTTAGGTTGGATTGATTTGCCATTTTCTTTAGATAAAGATGAATATAGTAGAATAAAAAAAGCTGCAAAGAAAATCCAATTAGATACAGATATATTAATTTGTATTGGAATTGGAGGTTCGTATTTAGGAGCAGAAGCAATTATTAAGGCTTTATCACATAAATATTTAAAAAATAAAGTTGAAGTAATATTTGTTGGTAATAATTTATCTACAGATCATATTTTAGAGACTTTAGAATATATTGAAGGGAAAGATATTTCTTTAAATGTTATTTCAAAATCTGGAACTACATTAGAACCAGCAATTGCATTTAGAATATTTAGAGAATATTTAAATGAAAAATATGGTCCTGAAGAAGCGAGAAGAAGAACATTTATAACTACAGATAAAGAAAAAGGTGCATTAAAAACTCTTGCTAATGAAGAAAAAATAGAAACTTTTGTAATACCTGATAATATTGGAGGTAGATTTTCAGTATTAACAGCAGTTGGTTTGCTTCCAATTGCCGCAGCAGGTTTTGATATAGACCAGTTGTTAGATGGTGCAAAAGAAGCAGCAAATAGATATAAAGACCCAGAATTAAAATATAATGATTCATATCTTTATGCAGTAATTAGACATTACCTTCATACCAAGGAAAATAAAGACATAGAAATAATGGCATCATATAGTGACAAATTACAGTTATTTATTGAATGGTTTAAACAATTGTTTGGAGAATCAGAAGGTAAAGAAAATAAGGGTATATTCCCTGTAGGAGTGACATATACAACAGATCTTCATTCTTTAGGTCAAATTATTCAAGAAGGTAAGAGAAATATTTTTGAAACATTAATTTATGTAAAAAATCAAAAAGATGAAATTATTATTAAAAAAGACAGTGAAAACTATGATGGTCTAAATTATCTACAAGACAATACTTTAAAATATATTGAAAACCAAGCAATTAAAGGTACAATAAAGGCACATTTAGATGGCAATGTTCCTAATCTTTTAATAGAAATAGATGAATTAAATGAAAGAAGTTTAGGTAACTTAATATATTTCTTTGAAAAAGCAGTTGCAATGTCTGGAAGATTATTAGATGTAAATCCTTTTAATCAACCAGGTGTTGAAGCATATAAAAAGAACATGTTTCAATTATTAGGTAAGCCTTAAAAATTCAAGCAAATATAAAAAATAATTAAAAATAAAATATATAACAAAAGAAAAGGTGTTTTATGAGTAAAAAAATAAAAAAGGTAGCAATATTAACAAATGGAGGAGATGCTCCAGGTTTAAATGCTGTAATAAGAGCGATATTAAAATCAGCTAAGATTCATGATATTGAAGTATATGGATATATAGATGGATATAAGGGCTTTTTAGAAAACAACTATATTAAACTAGATCTAAAAACTAATGGATCAGGTCTTCTTACTAGAGGTGGAACAATTATTGGAACATCAAATTCAACAAATCTATTTAATTTAAAGAAACAAAACAATGATGGCTCTTTTGAATATGTAGATATGTCAGACTTTTGTGTTAAACAATTTAATGAACAAGGTTTTGATTGTTTATTTACTTTAGGTGGAGATGGGACACAGAAGTCAGCTAGAGATTTTGCTGTTAAAGGCCTTAATATTATTGGAATACCTAAAACAATTGATAATGATGTGGCATTAACTGATAAAACATTTGGTTTTGATACTGCTGTTGATATTGCAAGTTCCGCTTTAGAAAGATTACATTCAACTGCTGAATCACATAAAAGAATAATGGTATTAGAAGTTATGGGAAGACATGCAGGATGGATTGCTTTAGCTTCAGGAATTGCAGGAGGAGCAGATGCTATACTAATACCAGAAATACCTTATGATATTAAAAGAGTTGCAGATAAAGTAAATAAAAGAAAGGCTGATGGGAAAGAATACACTATAATTTGTGTTGCAGAAGGAGCTTATCCAAAAAAAGGTAAACAAGAAGTAATTGGCCTTGTAAATGATAAAGGATTAGATGAAAAAAGATTAGGTGGAATAGGAGAAACTGTGGCTAAACAATTAGAGAAATTAACAGGATTAGTTTGTAGAACAACAGTATTAGGTTATGTTCAAAGAGGAGGAACTCCAACAGCATCTGATAGAATATTATCATCTAATTATGGAGTAACAGCTTTAGATTTAGCTATGAAGGGTATTTTTAAAGTATTAGTAACATTTACTAATGGTAAAATGGGATATGTTTCGTTAGAAGATGTTGTAGGTAATAATAAGGAAATTGGTGCACCATCTAAAAATAATGCAATATCCAATTTAAAGAAAGTAAAATTAGATGATGAATTATTAAAAACAGCAATATGTTTAGATATTGAAATGGGAGATAATATTAAAATATAAAATAATCAATTGTAAAAATATTATTTGCTAAATATACCCTGCTGTTATATAATACAAATATTGAATATTCAATCTTAAATGAATAAATATAAAAAAATAAAGGACAAAAAAATGAGTATGAAAATTGAAAAAACAAAAGAAGAAAATGTTGTAGAATTAAAATTTGATATTGAATCTAAAGAATTAGATAATGCAATTGAAAAAGTATATAACAAAAACAAAAGACATTTTAGCTTACCTGGATTTAGAAAAGGTAAAGCTCCATTTGAAATAATATTAAAATCATATGGACCAGAAATGTTTTATGAGGATGCATTTAATGAATTATTTCCAAGTATATATGAGAAAGAAATTGATAAAGCAAAATTAGAAGTATTTTCAGCACCTGAAATTAATGTTGAGAAAATAGAAAAAGGATCTAATGTTTTAGTTAATTGTAAAGTTGCATTAAAACCTGAAGTAAAATTAGGTAAATATCAAGAAATATCAATTAAAAAACCAGAATATAAGGTTAATGATAAAGATATAGATGAAGAAATTAAAAAAACACAAGAACAGAATGTTAGATTAATTCCACTAAAAGAGAAAAGAGCTGTAAAATCAGGAGATTTAGCTAATATTAACTTTATTGGTTATATGGAAAATGAAGATAGGAAAAAGGGTGAAAAATTTCCTGGTGGTGAAGCAGAAAAATTTGATTTAGAAATAGGTTCTAATTCTTTTATTCCTGGTTTTGAAGAAGAAATAATTGGAATGAAGTCTGGTGAAACTAAAGATATTCATTTGAATTTTCCAGAGGAATATTTTGAAGAAAGCTTAAAAGGAAAGCCAGTAATATTTGAAGTTACATTAAATGAAATAAAAGAAAAAGAATATCCAAAATTAGATGATGAACTTGCAAAGGATCAAGGGTTTGAAGATTTAAAAGCTTATAGAAAAGATATTAAAGAAAATCTTGAAAAAGAACTAGAAGAAAAATCTAAAGCCGAAACAGATGAATTAGTAAAAGATGAATTAGTTAAGTTAGCTAAAATTGATTTACCTGAAATGGTTGTCAATTCTAGAGTAAATGAAATGATTGAAAATTTAAATCACAATTTATCACATCAAGGATTAAATTTAGATTTCTATTTACAGATGTATGGTAAAACACTAGATGAATATATAGAAGAAACAAAACCTTCAGTAGAAAAGAAAATTAAAACAGATTTAATTTTAGAAGCTATATTTAATGAAAATGAAAAAGAATTAGACAAGAAAAAGATAGATGAAGCTATTGAAGAATATGCAAAAGGATATAATTTAGATTTAAAAGAGCTAAAAGACAATAAGGACTTCATGAAAAATATTAAAAATGAAATTAAACCTAAGATAGCATTAGATTATTTGTTAGGAATAATTAAATATAAATAAATTCATTATTAAATTAAAAGAATTTAATAAATAAAAGGAGAAATTATCAGATCATATAATATGTATAGAACATCAAATATTAATGATAGTTTTGCAATAATGTTTGCATCAGGTTTTGCTATATTTTTTGCTTTAATATCAATAGCAGTATCAATAGTTCAAACTATTGCCATTTGGAAAATATTTGAAAAAGCAGGTAAACCAGGTTGGGCTGCAATTATACCTGTATATAATTTGTGGGTATTTTTTGAAATAGTTGATATACCAGGACCATTAAGCTTATTGTTAGTTTTACCAATATTCACATTCTATATACCAGTTATAAGAGTACTAGCTATGCTTACGATGATTAATTCAGGTATTACTTTAAGTCTTATACTTTGTATAAGACTACCTAAGAAATTTGGATTAGATCCAGCATTTGCTTTAGGTTTGATTTTTATTCCAGCAGTATTTTTCCCAATACTAGGATTTGGTAAATCAGAATATGCAGATAAAGTTCAAGATAAAGACTTGGAACAAAAATAAAATATTTGGTTAAAATAATAGTGTAGATTTATTAATATAAAAATTAACTATATTTTAAAGCTAATATAAATTTAAGAAAGGAGGAAGAAGTTATGAGTTCATACAGTTCATTATATGGAAGTCCATATAGTTCATCAATATCTTCAACTCAAGCAAAATCATTGGGTGGATTATTTGCGGGAGTTGGTTTAGTGTTTTTATTAATAATATTTGCTTTAGCAATTGTTATGATAATTGCATGGTGGAAATTATTTACTAAAGCAGGTAAACCAGGTTGGGCAGCACTTATACCTGTATATAATTTATGGGTTTTATTTGAAATAGTAGGATTACCAGGATGGTTATCATTATTAATGTTTATACCTTTTGTTGGGCAAATAGGAGTAGCTATTTTAAATATTGTTGCAGCAGTTAAAATGCCAGAACGTTTTGGTAAAGAACCAGTTTATGCAGTAGGATTAATATTCTTACCAATGGTATTTTATCCAATGTTAGCATTTGGAAAAAGCGAATATGTTCCATTAGAAGTAGCAGCAGAGAAGGCAGAATAATAAAAGTTTTACACATTTATCTTAACAAGAAGATCTTTAATACAATAAAATAATTTAAACTTCTTGTTAAGATAATTTAAAACTTATTATCTAAAGTAACAATAATATGTTATTTATAATAAAATTTATTGTTTTTTAATTAAAATTGTTTAATAATTATATTATAAATAATATAAAAATAGGAGATGTAAATGTATATTAATAAAAAAGAAAAAAGTAATGAAGAAAATACTTTGATTCCATATGTAATTGAACAAACTAATAGAGGAGAAAGAAGTTATGATATATATTCTAGAC
>CAZLWI010000003.1:11101-29520 GCA_964563525.1 uncultured Lachnospiraceae bacterium
TATCCAAAAAGAATAGAGGGGGTATGAATTATGGCATTAGTACCTACAGTAGTAGAACAAACAGGTAGGGGAGAAAGATCTTATGATATATATTCTAGACTTTTAAAAGATAGAATTATATTTTTAGCAGAAGATGTGAATTCAGCATCTGCAAGTACTGTTGTTGCACAATTATTATTTTTAGAATCAGAAGATCCAGATAAGGAAATATTTCTATATATAAATAGTCCTGGTGGATCAATTACAGATGGACTAGCAATTGTTGATACAATTAACTATATTAAATGTCCGGTTTCAACAATATGTATTGGAATGGCAGCAAGTATGGGAGCTGTATTATTAGCTTCAGGAGCTAAAGGTAAAAGAATTGCAATGAGAAATTCAGAAATACTTATTCATCAACCATTAATTGGTGGAGGAGGATTGTCTGGACAAGCAACTGAAATTAAAATACATTCAGATCATTTAATAAGAACAAGAGAAAAATTAAATAAAATTTTATCTGAAGCAACAGGTCAACCACTTGATAGAATAGAACAAGATACTGAAAGAGATAATTATATGAGTGCTGAACAAGCATTAGAATATGGTTTAATAGATAAGATTTTAGATAAAAGAGAATAAGGAGAAATAGATGGCAAAAAAAGATGATTTTGATGCACCAAGATGTTCTTTTTGTACTAAACCTGCATCAATTGCAAATAAATTAATAGAAGGAATAGATGATACATTTATTTGTGATGAATGTGTTAAAATTTGCAATGAAATGATTGAATTTGAAATTGCACAAGAAAGAAAGGTAAGTAAGAGTACAAAAATTAAAGTTTTAAAACCTCATGAAATAAAAGAACATTTAGATAAATATGTAATTGGACAAGAAGATGCCAAGAAGACACTTGCTGTAGCAGTATATAATCATTATAAAAGAATTAACAATTTAAGTGAAAATGAAAATGATGTTGAAATACAGAAAAGTAATATATTATTATTAGGACCTACAGGTTCTGGTAAAACATTACTTGCTCAAACATTAGCGAAAATATTAAATGTACCATTTGCAATAGCAGATGCTACAACTTTAACTGAAGCAGGATATGTTGGTGATGATGTAGAAAATATACTAGTAAGATTACTTCAATCTGCTGATTTTGATATTGAAAAAGCTCAAAAAGGTATAATATATGTTGATGAAATAGATAAAATAACCAGAAAATCTGAACATCAATCAATAACTAGAGATGTAAGTGGAGAGGGAGTACAACAATCTTTACTAAAAATTATTGAAGGGACAACAGCAGGAGTACCTCCACAAGGTGGAAGAAAACATCCTGCACAAGAATTAATATATATTGATACTACAAATATTCTATTTATATGTGGTGGAGCTTTTGAAGGCTTAGAAGATGTAATTAATAATAGAATAGGAGAAAAAACTATTGGCTTTGGTGCAAATATTAAAACAAAAGATGAAATGGTAAGAGGTGAGATACTAAAAGAAATGCAACCAGATGATTTAGTAAAATTTGGACTTATACCAGAATTTGTAGGTAGATTACCTATATATACATCCTTAGAACCATTAGATGAAGGAGCATTAAGAAAAATATTAATTGAACCAAAAAATTCTTTAATAAAACAATTTAAAAAACTTCTATCTTTAGATGATGTAGATCTAGAATTTAAGGAAGATGCGATAGATGAAATAGTAAAAAAGGCATTAGAAAGAAATACAGGAGCTAGAGGATTAAGATCAATTTTAGAAGAAATAATGCGTGATGTAATGTTTGAAATACCTGCAAATAAATCAATATCAAAATGTATAATAACAAAAGAGGCAGTTCTTAAAACAGATAAAGCTATATTAGTATATGATGTTAAAGTCGATACAAAGAAAGAAGATACAGCTAAAAAGGGAGAAGTAAAAGCAGCTAATTAGGTAAATAAGACTAATACATGATTGCACAAAATATAAGTTTTATGCAAAACAACTATTTAAAAGACTATATTATCAACAATATGGTCTTTTTTAGTGTCTTGAGTATCCCTCTCTATTAATATATTGTTTTAATAATTGTAATTTAATATTATTCCTTTATATATTATATCTTTCTTGTTCTTGATCTATAAATATACTCTTTTGAATATTTAATAATACTCATATCTTTTTTTACTTTAATATATTTACTTATCTAATAGTATATATTTTTTTAGGTATCCCACCAAAATTTAAAATCTCTGTAATTCTTTATATATATGATTTGTAGCTATATTCTATTAATGATATTATATTCAAAACTTTTTAAAATGCCTTAAAATCGATTTTAGGGCCTCATATTTTTGACATAAAAAACAAAATATCCTATATAATATATAGCTTAGAATGTTTTAAGTTTTAATGTTTATAGATCATAATATTAAATATATTACTAAATATTATTAAACTATTTTTAATTTTTGTTTCTAATTTATATTATTAAATTATATTTTTATTTTTAGTTCAGATTAAATTTAAAAAAAATATAATAAAATACATAAAAACTCTGTATGGCTTGAAAACATTGATTTGTGGTTAATGATAGTATATTGAAACTTTTTTAAAACGCCTTAAAATCGATTCTAGAGCCTCGTTTTTTTTACTGTTTTCTAGAAGATTGATTATATTGAGTTTTGGCAATTTTAGAATAATAAAATTGTTTTATTAATATAGTTTAATGTATTTTTATTTAAAATCTCTTATTTTCAATTTTAGAGCTTTATTATATATTGATATATTATAGATCAAAACTTAAATATAATTTTTATAAAACAAATTTGATAAAACAGAATAAGAACTAAACTTTTAATATTTAAAATATCAATATTTACAATATTGTCTAATACAAAAATGAAAAATATAAAAAGTATCCCCTTTAAAAATATTGGTGGGATACTCATTAATTAAAATAATAATTTGTTTTTTATATTTACTATATAATATTACATTTATTTCTATTTCTTTTTAGGAATTACATTTACTTCAAATATTCTTATAATATTATTAAAACTATCTTTAATAGTAATTTTTGCATTTCCTGTTTTTTGTGCAATTAGCGTCTTCTCTCTTACTGAAATTATTTTGTCATTTGAAGATTCTATTTTAATATCTGTATTTATTGAATCTGCAGGTAAATATTTAATATCTAGATCTATACTGTTATTTTCTTCGATTTGTTTAGGTATATTATCAATATTAACATCTTCTAGATAATTGGCTATTACAATATTTAGTTCGTTACTTTTAATTCCACTTAATTCAGCATATATTACTGTTTGACCAATTGATAAAGCTTTTAATATGCTTCCTTTTTCAAATTTTGCTACTTCTTCATTAGAGCTATACCAAGTTAAAGCAGAAGAATCAATATCATCTGGGATTATAGAAGAGCTGATTTTAATTTCAGAATTTTTAGGATATGCTTCTTTTTTTTCTGCAGAAATAGTTATAATAGCTGGCTTTTTTTGTTCTGAAATTTCTATGTTTCTTCTAACTATTATAACAAGAGTAACAAGGAATACTAAAAATAGTATTATAACAACTAAAGTAGCAGTATTTATCCTATTTTGTTTGTTATTTTCAAGTTTCTGTTCTTCTCTTGATTTAAATTTATTTTCTTTCATCATAACTATATATTATCTTTTTTAATTGTATTTTTCCATGTTTTCTAAAATAATATTATATTTGTTACGAAATCTTAATACAAATGATTGCACAAAACTATTTTAATTTTACTTCCCTATTGATAATATTTATATAGAATATATTAATAATGATATTAATTCTATATAAAGGTGAAGTATAAATGATTAATAAAAAAGAAATGCCTGAGTTTTTAACTAAATATTTAGAGTATTCTGCCACTATTTTAAATAAATCTAATGGTACAATTAAGGAATATTCATATGATCTATCTCACTTCTTTAGATTTTTAAGATATAGATATAATAGTAATGTAGTTCCTGCTGATACTATTAATCCAGATAAATTATCTTTTCCTGAAATTATTAAGATTATTGATATTAGTAAACTTAGTAATAGTATTTTAAACAAGATTCAAATTGATGATATACATGCTTTTTTATATTATTTAAAAGAAAATTATAATATTGGACCTACAACTGTTGCTAGAAGAATATCTAGTATTAGATCTTTTTTTAAATATTTAACAAAAATTACTAAAATAATAGAACATAATCCAACAATTAATTTGGAATCGCCTAAAATACCAAAAAGATTACCTGTTTACTTAAATTTAGAAGAATCAAAAAGATTAATAAAGGCATCAGAAAGTATAGCACTTAATCCAAAAGCGTCTGACAAAAATATTGAAAGAAACACAGCAATTATTACTCTATTCTTAAATTGTGGTATAAGATTACGGTGAGTTAATAGATATCAATATAGATGATATTTCTTTTATAGATAAAAAGCTAAGAATTAGAGGTAAAGGAAATAAAGAAAGAGAATTATTTTTAAATAAAGCTTGTGTAAAAGCTATAGAAAATTATTTATTAGTTAGACCTAAAGATATTGAATTGAAAGATAAAAATAAAGAACCATTATTTCTTAGTGAAAGAAAACAAAGAATAAGTAGAAGAGCTGTACAATATATAGTTAAGAATGAATTAGCTAAAGCTGGAATAAATACTGATAAATATTCAACACATAAATTAAGACATACTGCAGCTACATTAATGTATCAACATGGTAATGTAGATATTAGAGCATTACAGAAAGTTTTAGGACATGAGTCAATTATTACAACAGAAATATATACCCATTTAAATGAACAGCAGGTTAAACATGCTTTAGATAATAATCCTCTAGCAGATCTATAAATCATTTTTTTAAATTCTTTATAACTCTTATGATTAAAATTTATATTATTTAGTATCTATTTTCTTTTTTGGATTTTTAAAATCATTTAATCTTAGTTTATATGCTTCTAATGAAATATCTTCAAAAGCAAGTTTATCTTTATAACCAATATTGGCTAATATTTTTTTCGTAAATAAAGGATTTACAGGTAGTAAAGGCCCTAATAAATATGTTGCATAAAAATTACTAATTTTAACAATTTCATTTTTATCATATTTATTTATACCAGATCCTCTAATAACTTTAGCAGAAAAAGGAATGTTAGCATTTTCCAAAGGAAAACTCTCTGTAAATTGACTCTTAAATCCAACTATTTCTATATCCTCATATTCAGCTAAACAAAAAGCATTCCATCTCTTCATCATCTCTTGTTTTGCATATGTATCAAAGATTCCTAAACATTTTATTTTGTTATTATTTTCTTCTAAAATATATTGTCCAAAAAGTTCAAAAGCATTTCCAGTAACAAGCATATTCTGTCCATTATTAATTTTTTCCTTAATTTTATCTTTAAAAGGTAAAAGTTTATTTAAAACTAATTTTTGTGCATTTTCAGTTAATGATCCAATATATACAAAGTCTATATCTTCATTTATAAATTCTGGAACATCTAAAATATGAGTATAAATAAATTCTGCCTTATCTTCTAAGGTTTTTTCTAAATAAAGTACATTACCTAAATCACCATATAAATTACAAAATTCAGGATATAATATTTCTATTTTCATTTTTTACCTCTTTTTATACCTTTTGCTTTTAGTATTTTATCTCTTATTTTCCAAGCTAAATCTTGTGCATAGATATCATATAATAGGAAAATAGTATCAGATGAATAATCTAATAAATCTGGAGTATCTAATTCATCTAATGTATATGATAATTTTTCTTTTGGTATACCATCTAATAAAGCTTTTAAATATATATCAATTGAACGAGCTCCACCAATTATTATTTGATTAATGGAATTATCATTAAATAAGTTCCAATCTGCATCATAATGCCACATAATTGTTTCAGAAGCTTCTTTATTATCACCTTTGTCATCTAAAATTATTATAATACTTTTACTACCTTTATAGTCTTTAACATATTTAAAAACATTAGAACAAGCAAAAGAGTTTTGTCCTTTAGTTAAATTAAGTATGAATTTTTTATTATCTTCTAAATCATATTCTGAATATCTTGTTTTGACAATTTTAATTTTTTGTAATGCTTTGAAAATATCTTCTTTATTAATACCAATTTCACTTAAGAAAGAAATAACAGCAATCTCATTATATTGATTAAACATTGATTCAGATATTAACGGAAAATCATAGTTTTCTCTATTGTTTATATTTACATTCATTGTGTTTTTATTATAATCAATACTATTAATTGTATAATTTGGATCTGGATTAGTAAAATGACCATTAGGACAATAAATTTTACCAATATGATTTGTTTTAACATATTCATATTTTAAATATTCATAGCAAGTAGGACAAACCATTATATCTCTAATTCTATTAAAAGGCTCTTTTTCATCTGTTTGTTGTTTTGAGAAAGAATAATAAATCTTTTTATTTTCTTTACCTATTGAAGATGCAACTATATCATCACCATTAACAATAATTACAGTTTCTTTTGAAATACTTTCTGTTAACATGTTAGTTATGAAATCTACATGTGCATTTCTTCTTATAGAATCTCTTAACATATTAGTAATTATCAAATAATCTAATTTAATTGATTTTAAAAGAATAGGAAAATATCTTTCATCAAGTTCTAATACTGCATATTCATACTTTGTTTTACCACTTAAAGTTGCACCAGTAACTAAAGCTGTTACAATTCCATCTTCAATATTAGCACCATCTTTATTATGAATAAGCTTAAAGCTTAAACTTTCCAAAGAATCAACTAACATATTTGTAACTGTCGTCTTACCATTTGTACCAGTAATTCCAACAATTTTATCAGGTTTACCAATTCTATTTAAAATATCCGGATAAATTTTCATAGCAATATTTCCAGCCTTATGTGATGGATGACCTATTATTAGTTTTGCAATTAGATCTAGTGTTTTACATACAAAAATAGCTAAATAGTATCTCATATATTATTCTCCTTTTACTGCTAGGCTACCTAATCTGTTTATAATATCTCTTGGAATATTATATGGTGGTGAGTAAGTTAAATCTAAATTAATTAAATCTTGTGCTGTCATATTAGCTTTTATCGCAGTAGCTGCAACATCTAGTCTTTTATCAACTCCTATTTTACCTAATGCTTGAACACCTAATAATCTTTTAGTTTTTTTATCAAAAAAACCAACTAAATAAATTAAATTTTCTTTATTAAAATACGGATTATTTGCTAATTCTTTAATATAGATAAGTTCAACATCATCTCCAATTGTTACATGATTTCCATTAGGCATATAGTAGTTTCTAATATCGTTTTCTGTTAATCCTACTTTTCCTAATGTATAATCAAATATTTTAACTATTTCTGTTTTAACAGCACCATTATATGGTTCCGTTTTTATTTTTTTATTCATAGTAGATAAAATATTATTAGATACAAATCTCGCTTGTTTTTGAGCTATGCTTGATGTACCAAATACCATTGGAGTATCTGTAATATGTTCTTTTGTTAATATTACATCACCTAGAGCATAAATATCTTCATTATTTGTTTTAAAATATTCATCAACAATAATATATCCAGATTTATCTTTCTTTATACTTGTATTATCTAAAAACGAAACATTTGGTAAATTACCAACAGAAACTAATACTAAATCAACTAATATGTTTTTTAATCCTAAATTTAATTCAATTTTATCATTAGATAATAACTTTGATGATAGGACTTTTGTATTTGTTAAAATATTAATTTTCTTTCTAATATTATCTTGTAATACATCTGTTAAATTAGAATCGTATTGTGGTAATATCTTATTTTCTCTATCAATAAGAGTAATATTTAAATCTTGTTTAGATAACTCATCTGACAATTCTAAAGATAATGGACCAGCTCCAATAATAGCTATATCTTTAATACCTTTATTGTAAATAGTATCTTTTAATCTTTGTAGATTTCTTAAATTTTTAAATATGAAAATATTTTCATTTAAATTATCTAATTCTTTTAATTTAATGGCATTTGTTCCAGTTGCTATTACTAATTTATCATATTTTATTTTATATATAACTCCTGAACCTGTTTCAATAACTTTTATTTCCTTGTTTTTTTCATCTAGTCCTATAACTTCATTCATTATCTTAATATCAATATTGAATTCTTTTTCGAAAATTTCAATTTCTTTTAAATATAGTCTATCTTCAATAAAGTCTTCATCAATTGCATAAGGTAACATACATGTTGCAGGTGCTAAATGATAAGCTCTATCAATAATGATGATTTCTATCTTATTATTTTCTCTCCTTAATCTTCTAGCAAGTGTCATACCTGCTGCAACTCCACCAATTATAACTACTTTCATATTTTCTCCTATTTTTTCTTTGGGAATTCCCAATTTTTAATTATCTTTTCTCTTTGTCTTGCAATTAATAAATCATTTTCTTCAGTATTTATTGTCACAGTAGATCCAGCTGCAATATATGAATTTTTTGCAATTGTTACTGGTGAAATAATATTTACATTACAACCTATAAATGCATTATCTTCAACAATTGATCTAAACTTTTCAGCACCATTATAATTTACAAAAACAACTCCACAACCAATATTTACATTTTTACCAATATCTGAATCACCAATATATGTTAAATGTGCTACTTTAACACCTTCATCTAAATTAGAATTTTTTATTTCAACAAAATTACCTATTTTAGAATTACTACCTATTTTACTATTAGGTCTAATATCTGACATTGGCCCTATTTTAACATTATTTAATATAATTGAATCTTCAATTTGTGATGAATCTATAACTGAATTATCTCCTATTATTGAATTTTCAATAGTTGTAAAAGGCTTAATTTCTACATTTTTACCCATTTTAGTACTACCTTTTAAAAATACAAAAGGATGTATTGTAGATCCATCTCCTATTACTACATCATTATCAATATATGTGTTTTTTTTCATCAATAATATTATATTTACTCATAATACACCTACTTAGTATTAAATTTTAATGATTCTTCTACTGCTATCTTATCACATAAATTATTAAATTTGTTATCAGAATGTCCTTTTACTTTAATAAAATTTACTTTATGCTTTTTAGTTTGTTCTAATAGTTCTAACCATAGTTCTTTATTTTTAACATCTTGTTTATTAGCTGTTTTCCAATTATTATTTTGCCAATTATCAATCCAGTTTTCATTAAAAGCTTTTTCAATATATGCACTATCAGTATAAATATCAACTTTCTCTGATTGATCAATTGATTTTAATCCTTCAATTACAGCCATTAATTCCATTTCATTATTAGTAGTATTTTCTTTACCACCTCTTATTATAATATTATTCTTATTTAAAGGAATAATTGCTGCCCATCCTCCTGGACCTGGATTACCACTACAAGCTCCATCAGTATATATTTTCATATAAATTTAATCTCCTTAATTTAAATGTTTTGCATATATTTCAGCTACTATATTTGCCCATTCTTCTATTTGTTTAATATTTGTACCTTCAATCATAACTCTAATTAATGGTTCTGTCCCAGATGGTCTAATTAACATTCTTCCACCATCTTTGTCTATTTCTTTTTCTATCTTCTCAATTGTTTTATTATTCATATTAACATTTAAAAATTCAGATTTTTTATCTTTATCAACTTTAACATTTACAAGCACTTGAGGTAGTATTGGAATATCTTTTTTTAATTCTGATAATGGTTTATTAAAATATTGCATAGCAGAAATTAATATTAAAGCTGATTGAATTGCATCACCTGTGAATCTATTCTTATTATATATTATATGACCTGATTGTTCACCACCATAATTGAATTTATTGTTTTCTAATACTTCTGCTACATATTTATCTCCAACCTTTGTTTGATGTACATTAAATCCTTGTTTCTTCATATAATCAGTAAATCCAATATTAGACATAATTGTAACAACAATATCTTTACTTATATTTTTAATTTCATTTAAATATATTGCAGATATTGCCATTATGACATCACCATTTAAGATATTACCTTTTTCATCAATAGCTATAAATCTATCACCATCTCCATCAAATATTATTCCTAAATTATATTTTCCTTTATTATCTTTCTTTTTCATAAATGTAGATAAAGTTTCTGAATGTACTGCTCCACAATTATCATTAATATTAATTCCATTTGGTTTGTGATTTATAGTATCTTGTTTAAATCCGAAAAGTTTAAATGTTTTTTCTGCGATTTCAAAATTAGAACCATTTGCTGCATCAACTATAATACTGAAGTCTTTGTTTTTGATATTTTTCTTATATTCGTTATGTAATGATTTAATATATTTATCTACTAGTTTTGAAGCATCATGTATTTTACCTAATTTATCATGTGAAATATCTGATTCTATTTCTTTATCACCTAAAATATATTTCTCTATTTCCTCTTCTTGGTGATCTGAAAGTTTTTTACCATTATAGAAAATTTTAATTCCATTATATTCATATGAATTATGAGAAGCAGATAACATTATTGCTAAATCAAAATCATTATCTTGATTTAAATATGAAGTTGCTGGTGTAGAAACAACACCTAATTTATATGCATCACATCCCATTGATAATATTCCAGATATAATTGAAGATTCTAACATATCTGAAGATATTCTAGTGTCTTTTCCAATTAATACCTTACAATTTCTCTTTTTTCTTTTCTCTTCCGGAATCAAAACTTCTATTGCAGATCTTACAACAAGATAGGCCAATTCGTTTGTAAGATCAATATTAGCAATCCCTCTTATTCCATCTGTACCAAAATATTTTTTCATATATCCTCCAATTTAGTTTTCAGTATTTTTTTCGTTTTCTATAATACCACCCCATAAAGCTGGTATTTCTTTAAAATTTTCTAATTTTCTACATTCATTAAAACAAAGAAGATATGGCAAATCTCCAGTTTTAACATTTTTTATTTTATTCATTGTATTCCACCAATTAGGAGCTTTTCCTTCTAATGAAGTACAATGTGAAAAACAGTAGCTTATATCTTCAATTTTATCAAGATTTTTAATTAGATTTTCAGGTATAGCTTTTAAATTCTTACAATTTAAAAAAACTGAATTTAAAACTCTTAAATTAGTTATTTTAGCAAAAATATCTTCAGGTATACTAGTTATGTCTGAAAATGCAAAGGTCTCTAAAAACACCTCTATAGTCTTAAATTCATCTATCCAATCTTTGTTTATCTCACCTTTAAAAAAATGGGTTAAATTACCTAATATTTTAAAGTTTAAATTCTTAAAATTAATAATGTTAGATACTTTTACAAGATCTGTAACTGGATTATATGAAGAATGCAGATCAAGATATTTTTGCATAGTAGTTTTTTTATCTTCTTTTTCAGATATTTCTTGTACTTTATTTAAGATTTCTTTATGTAATAGGCTGTTTAAATATGGTATTGAAACTTCATTTTTAACAGCACCAAACATTCCGCCTTTAGTATCACCTGATATTACTATATTATATTTACCTTTTTTAGAATATTTGTGTACTGGCAGTATAATATGATCATAATAATTATATTTTTTAATTTGATCCTTACTTAAAGGTACTAATGTTCTTAAGCGAGGTTTTTCTTTTGATATAAATTTTTCTTTTTTACCATCTCCCCAATCAATACTAATTTCATTATTAGTAATAATTGGTATTCTAGCAAATTCATTTTTTTCAGCATAAACAGTAATTATCATTGAATCTTTATTCTTTTCAATAAACTTTTTTTGATTCATATTTTTAATTAAATTTCCCATTCTATTTCCAGTAAATTTATCTATAAAATATAATGATAATAAAACGAAAATAATAATTAGAATTATAAATAATTTACCTTTTCTCACTTCTTTTCTCCTTTAATTTTCTTATATAAGAACTATATAATATATAGCTTTTATTATCTAACTATATTAATTTAAAATCAATATTACCTTCTTTTACATCAACAGATGTTAGTCTAACTTTGATTTTATCACCTAATTTATATAATTTATTTGAACTTCTTTCTTTAGCTTGTCTTTTAATAGAGTCAAATTCAATATAATCTTCCATATTTACATATCGAATTAATCCTTCTACTGATCCAAAAATACTTACATATATTCCAAAATTAGTTATTGAAGATATTCTACCATCAAATTCTTGTCCAATTTTATTTTCCATGAATTCTGCAGTTTTAATATCATAATATTCTCTTTCAATTCCAACTATTTTGCTTTCAATCATGCTAGCACCTTCAGCAATAGTTTTAGCTTCTTTAAAATATTGATTTCGTTCAACAATTGTTAAGTTGTTTTGTAAATGTTTCTTTAATATTCTATGAACAAAAAGATCTGTATATCTTCTAATAGGTGCAGTAAAGTGTGAATAATTATCTGTAGCAATACCAAAATGTCCTAAATCTATTTCACTATATTTAGCAATCCTCATTGATCTTAATAATATATTTGAAACTATATCTCCTAAAGGATGATCTTTTAATTGAATTAAGAAATCTGCATATTCTTTAGGAGTAATGTCTATTTTAGATTTGAATTTATCATATACTTGCTGTTTTTTTTGTTCTCCTCTAATTCCATCAATTGTTCTTCTGTTTTTTTCTTCAAGTCTTTTATAATATTCTCTCTTACTATCCGAATATTTCTTATTGTTTAAAAATTTAACATTTAAACCTAAGCCTTCTATAACATCCTTAAGTTCCAACACTTTATCAATATCAGGTTGTTCATGAACTCTAAATATTAAAGGAAGAGATTTTTCTTTCATATATTTACCTATTGTTTCATTAGATATTAACATAAATTGTTCTATTATCTCATCTGAGAATCTTCTTATTTCAGGTTCAATACTAATAATTTTTCCATCTTTATTAGTAGTAAAATGAGGTTCAGGAATATTAAAATCAATATATCCATCCTTTTTTCTCTTTTGCTTCAATATTAAAGCTAGTTCCTCCATTAATTTAAAGTCTTTTTTATCTTTATCTTCTAATTTATTATCTAAAACATCTTGAACTAATGTATATGTTAATCTTCTATTTACATTAATGTATGATTCAGATATTTTTTTATCTATAATATTTCCATTTTTATCTATTTTAAAATAAATAGATAAAGTGAGTCTAATATTATTTTCAATTAAGCTACAAATTTTATTTGAAATTTTAAAATCAAGCATTGGAATTACTGTATTGAGTAAATATATTGAAAAACCTCTAAGTCTTGCTTCTTGATCTATTTCACTTCCCTCTTTAACATATTGTGATACATCAGCAATATGAACATATAGATGATAGGTATCTTGTGTCTTTTTAATTGAAATAGCATCATCAAAGTCTTTAGCATCTTCTCCATCTATTGTGTATGTCCTTAATGAAGTATAATCTATTCTATTTTTTAATTCATTTTCCAACACTTCATCTGGGATATTTAATAATTCTTTTTTTACTTTATCTAGAAAATCAACATCAATATTATTTTCAGCTAACAGTATTTTTAAATCTAACAATGAATCATCTTTATTAGTAATAATCTTAAGAACCCTACCTTCTGTTTTTTTATCACCTTCTGGATATTTTGTTATTTGAATTAAAACAGCATCACCTGTTTTTGCATTCATTGAATTTTCTTTTCTAATATATATGTCTGTTGAAAATGATTTATTTCTAGTTTTAACAAAGCCAAAATTATCACTTGCTTCATATATTCCAGTTATATTATTGGTATTTCTTTTTAATATTTTAATTATTTTGCCTTCATAATGTTTCTTTTGATCAAATATTCTAACTAAAACAATATCATCGTTATTAGCACCCATTGATAATTCTCTTGTAACATATATATCTTGATTAAAATTATTAAAAGAAGTATTATATTTTTTAGATAAACTTTTAATTAAATCATCAGAAATAGGTTCTATAAATCCAAAGCCATTGTTCTTTTTAGAAAGTTTACCAACAAAACAAAAAGAAAGATCATTTGGCATCTTATCTGCAACATTTCTTCTGCCTTTAGCCAATAATTCTTTCCTCTGATTTCTATCTTTAGTTTTATTTAGTTTAATTTTACCTTTTTTAGTATTGTAACTTTTTCTATTGTTACTTTTATTTTTATTACTATTATAGTTCTTTTTATTATTTCTTTTGTTCATTTTTTATTTCTATATTTCTTTAATTTTTTTATTTGGTATAGGTGGAAAATAAGCCGAGTTCTGTATTACATAGTCATTTATCTAGGATATATATTACTACATATCTCAAGCCGCTCAGTACAAAGAATGATAGCTCATAGATCTTTGATTTACAAGGCGTTGCTCCAGATGGGGTTTACACATCTAAAAATATTACTATTTTTAATGGTGAGCTCTTACCTCACCTTTTCACCATTACCCTTTTAAAAAGGCTGTTATTTTCTGTTGCACTTTCCTTAGGTTGCCCTCACTGGACGTTATCCAGCATCATTTGCTATTATGGAGCTCGGACTTTCCTCACATACAACCTTTCGGTTTGTATATGCGACTATATATTCCACCTATATTAATATTATACTATATTTTATACATTTTTACTATATTAATAATTCTTTTCAAATCTATTATCTCTTAACATTAGATTTTTCATAGCTTCTTCTTTATCTAAATCATTATATATTACATCATATATAGTATTTACTATAGGTAATTCTACATTTAATTTTTGAGCAATATTATATGCAGCTTCAATATTATCTAAACTTTCAATTGTTTGTCCTATTTCTTCTTTTATTTCTTCAATAGAATAACCTTTAGCTAATAATATTCCTGCTCTTCTATTTCTACTATGATCACTCATACAAGTAACAATTAAATCACCTAAACCAGATAAGCCATAAATTGTTTGTGGATTTGCACCCATTGCTTTAGATAATCTTGATAATTCTACTAATCCTCTAGTAACTAAAGCAGCAAAAGTATTATCACCATAATCTAGTCCCGCTACCACACCTGCACAAAAAGCTAGTATATTTTTTAATGCGCCACCTAATCCTGTACCTATAACATCATGAGATTTATATACTCGCATTTTCTGTCCTTGGAATAGTTCAACTATTTCATCTAATAATATATCATCATCAGCTGCTGCAACCATACATGTTGGAATATCAATTGATACTTCTTCAGCATGTGAAGGCCCAGTAAATACGGCTATTTGATTATTAGGTAGTTCTTCTTTTATTACTTCTTCTAAAGTCATATTAGTTGTTTTTTCAAATCCTTTAGAACATAAAATAATCGGCTGATTAGATTTTATATGTTTCTTATATTCAGAAATAGTACTTCTAGTAAATATTGAAGGTGTAACATGAAATATATATTCTGCATTTAATATTACATCTTCATAATTAGTATAAGCTATTAATTTGTCTGGAAATGTAATATTGGGTAAATATTTTGATTTGTGATTATTATTTAAATCATCCTTTTCCTCTTCTGAATAAGACCATACTTTAACATTGTGACCATTCTCTATTAAGTGTTTACCTAATGCTAATCCCCAACTACCACTACCAATTATTCCAATATTTTTACCCATAATCTCTCCTTTAAATATCAAATAATGATATTTGCATACTATCTGGTAATCCTCGTATTACCCCTAATTTATCTAATAATTCAATAACTGAATCACCAATTTTAGCTCTATATTTCAATTCTTCTTTTGTTTTAAACTCACCATCTTCTCTAGATGTTTTAATTGACTCAGAAGCAATACTACCTAGTCCAGGTATACTTGCTAAAGGTGGTATTAATTGTTTATCACTATTTAATAAGAATTTTAAACTATCTGACTCATATAGTGAAATATTTGTAAAAGAGAAACCTCTTTCATAAAATTCATTTAGAGCTTCTAGTAAGTAATATAATCTTTCTTCAGTTTTTGATTTTTTAAAATTCTTTCTTGCTTCTATTAATTTTTCTTTAATTTTCTTTTTACCTTCTAACATATATGTTGCATCAAAAACTTCTAACATAGTAGAAAAATACGCAGTATAAAATGCTTCTGGATAATGAACTTTAAACCATGCAATTCTAAATGCTAGAGTTACATATGCAGCTGCATGAGCTTTAGGGAACATATATTTAATTTTTTTACAAGAATTAATATACCAATCAGGAATATTATTTGATTTTAAAAGTTCTTCATGTTCAGGAGTTAATCCCTTTCCTTTTCTAACTTTCTCCATTATATTAAAGGCAGATTCTTTTTCTATTCCTTGTGATATTAAATATATCATAATATCATCTCTAGTACATATTGCTTCTTTTAGAGTAATAGTACCGTTTTTCACTAAATCTTGAGCATTATTTAACCAAACATCTGTACCATGTGAAAGACCAGATATTTTAATTAATTCATCAAAAGTAGTTGGTCTTGTCTCTTCTAACATTCCTCTAACAAACAATGTTCCAAATTCTGGTACACCTAATGCTCCTACTTTTACATAAACTTGATCCTCAGTAACGCCAAGCGCTTTAGTAGAGCTAAATAATGACATTGTTTTTTCATCATCTAAAGGAATTTGTGAAGGATCAACGCCTGTCATGTCTTGTAACATCTTAACAGTTGTAGGATCGTCATGACCTAGTAAGTCTAGTTTTAGGAGATTAGATTCTATTCTATGATAATCAAAATGTGTTGTTATAACTTTTGAATCTGCTTTGTCAGCTGGCTTTTGTATTGGAGTAAAATCTACAATATCATATCCTTCCGGTAGCACAACTAGACCACCAGGATGTTGTCCTGTTGTCCTTTTTACTCCAACAAGTTTCTTAGATAATCTTTCTATTTCAGCACGAGAAGGCATAGGCTTTCCAGTATTTTCGTAATAACCTATGATATATCCGATAGCGGTCTTGCTTTGGATACTCCCTATCGTTCCTGCTTTAAATGTTTTTCCATTACCTATAATTGTTTCTACAAATTGATGAATTTTAGATTGATATTCTGACGAAAAATTAAGGTCTATATCTGGTTCTTTATTGCCTGTAAAACCTAAGAATGTTTCAAAAGGAATGTCCATTCCATCTTTAATTAACTTTATGCCACATTTAGAGCAATTCTTATCTTCTAAATCAACGCCAGTTGGTGCAAGATCAGTAAATTCTGTTTCTTTACAATTAGGACATCTATAATGTGGCTCTAATGCATTTACTTCTGTTATATTTGACATATAGGCAGCTAAAGAAGATCCAATAGAACCTCTTGAACCAACAACATATCCGTCTTCATTTGATTTTTTTACCAACTTTGAAGCAATTAGATATAATGCAGAATACCCATTTTCTATTACAGCTGTTAATTCCTTGTCTAAGCGATCTTTTATTCTTGTAGGCATATTTGGTCCGTATATTTCTTCAGCTTTGTTATAGCAAAGTTCTCTTAATAATCTGTCACCATCTTCTATTTTAGGAACAGCTTTAACTTTAGATATAGGAGAAACTTTTTCACACATATCTGCAATAAGATTTGAATTTGTTACTACAATTTCATAAGCTTTTTCTTCTCCTAAATAGTTAAATTCTTCTAGCATTTCATCTGTAGTTCTAAAATGCGTATCTGCTTGTATCTCTGGATTTCTTCTTTTTCTAGAAACATCTAATATTTCTTTATATAACACATCTTCAGGTTTTAATATGTATACATCACCTGTAGCAACAACAGTTTTTCCTAGCTTATCTGCTAATTTAATAATTTTTTTATTTATTTCTTTCAAATCTTCTTCAGTATCTACTTTGTCTGTTTTCAGTAAATAAGTATGATTTGACACAGGCTGAATTTCAATAAAATCATAAAACTCCATTATATCTTCTATTTCTTCATCTGTTTTTCCTGAAAGAATTGCTGAATAAAGTTCAGAATCATGATTCCCTGAACCCAATAATAATCCTGATCTATTTACTGTAAGTATCGATTTTAAAATTCTTGGTTTAAAGTAATAATGTTTTACATGTGAGTCAGAAACTAAAGAATACATTTGTTTTAAACCTTCTGCATTCTTTACTAATGCAGTAAAGTCAAAAGTTTGTGCTCTTTTATATACATCTTCATCTATATTAAGTTTTTTATCTATTTCATCCCATCTTAATATTTTATCATGTTCCAATCTTTCCAACATTTGTTTAAAAATCTTAGTTAGTATTTTAGTTGTACCATCAATCGAGCCATCGTTAATGAATATTAGTTCTATCTTCGAATAAGTTTGGCTAATTAAAGACTCATAGCAAATCTGGATATACTTCTCCCCATTATAAACAGGTATAATTACAGAGAGATCTACGTCTTTTTTTA
>CAZLWI010000004.1:0-23135 GCA_964563525.1 uncultured Lachnospiraceae bacterium
AGATAAAGAGTTAGAATTATATAGAAAATTAGAAAAAATAAGAACAAATAAACAAACTTAAAATAAATTTTGTTTCTTAAATATAAAAAATATGTGTCAAATATGAGATAAGTATTGAAAAGCCAATATTTTTTTTATTTAATAAACTTAAGAAATTTTATTTATATATGATTAAAAAGAAAGTCATAAGAATATAAGAAAGAAAATAGAAAATGAAGGAATACAAATTAACTGATCCACAGAAATCTATTTATAACACAGAACAAAAGTATATAGGAACATCAATTGCTAATATTTCGGCGACTATTACGATTAATGAAAAAGTTAATTTTAAAGTTTTTGAGCAGGCTATTGAAAAATTGATACAAGAATATGATGCGTTTTCAATTAAAATTTTAATAAAAGAAGGACAACCTGTGCAGACTTTTAATAAGCAAAAAATGCAAAAGTTGGATTTGATTGAGGTGGATAATGAGGATGAATTACAAAAAGTAGTAAATAGGCTTGTACAAATACCATTTTCATCAGATGACAAAAAGTTATATCGAATTGTTTTATTTAAATTTCCTAATGGAAGTGGCGGATGTAATATGATTCATAGTCATTTAATTTCTGATGCTTGGGGAACTACATTAATGGGTGATAAATTAATAGAAATATATAGTCAAATTTTGGAAGAAGGTACTTATAGTATACAAGAGAGACCTTCATATATAGATTATATTGAAAATGAAAAAGATTATAAAAAAAGTAAAATATACGAAAAGGATAAAGAATATTGGCATAATAAATTCAATGATTTACCCGAGCTTATATCTACTGATAAAGAAAACATAGATTTATTTTCATCTAATGCAAGTAGAAAAAGTTTTGAGCTTACAAAAAAAGAAAGTAAAAAAATAAATAACTATTGTTTAGAAAACAAGATATCTTTATATACTTTCTTTTTAACTATTTATTCTATATATTTATCAAGAATTTCTCAGAACAATGAAGTGGTATTGGGCACCCCAATTTTAAACAGAAGAAGTGTCAAAGATAAAAACACCTTTGGAATGTTTATTAACACTCTTCCGGTAAAAATTGACTTGAGAAAAAATATAGAAGTCGTTAATATTTTTAAAGAAGTTACCAGAGAGTTACTATCCGTTTTTAGACACCAAAGATACTCATATATGAATGTATTAAAACATATAAGAGAAAAGCATCAAACCAATAGGGGTTTATATGATGTTTTAATTTCATTCCAAAATGCTAAAACAAGCAAAGAAAATACTAAAGTACCTTATTCTGTTAACTGGGATTTTAATGGAAACATTTCAGAAACATTAAATATACATATTTCGGATCTTAATGAAACTGAAAAATTAAACATATATTATGATTATCAAATAGAAAAACATGATGAAAAATATATAGATTCTCTTCATAATAGAGTTTTATATATTATTAGTCAAATAGTAAATTCTTCAACATTAAAGTTAGACGACATAGATATTGTTCCGTTAAAAGAAAAAAAACTAATTGAATCTTTTAACTTATTAAAAGTTAAATACCCAGTTAATAAAACAATAGTAAACTTATTTGAAGATCAAGTGAAGATAACACCTAAAAATATAGCTGTTAAAATAAACAATGTTTTTTTAACATATGAAGAATTAAATAAAGAGGCGAATAAATTAGCTAGATACTTAAAAAGTAAAGGAGTACACAAGAATGTTCCAGTTGCATTAAGGTTGAATAAAAGTTTAGAAATGATAATATCAATAATTGCCATTATAAAAGCGGGAGGCTGTTATTTACCAATAGATTTATCTTATCCTGAAGAAAGAGTTAACTTTATGATAGAAGATAGTGGGGCTAAACTTTTTTTAACCTCTACTACAAACAATAAAATAAACATAAAAAAGATTGAGAAGGTACTATTAGATAAAATAGACTATACAATGTATGAATCTAAAAATTTAAAAAGCACAGTTAAACCTGAGGATTTGTTATATATACTTTACACTTCTGGTTCTACAGGTAAACCTAAAGGAACTATGATAATTCATAGAAATGTTGTTAGATTAATGAAAAATCAGGCTTTTCAATTTGATTTTAACAAAAAAGATGTTTGGACTATGTTTCATTCTGTAGCTTTTGATTTTTCTGTTTGGGAAATGTATGGAGCTTTATTATATGGAGGAAAATTAATTTTAGTACCTGAAAGTATAGCAAAAAACCTAGAAGAATTTTTAAAACTTTTAAGAGAAGAGGAGGTTACAGTCTTAAATCAAACACCAACTTTCTTTTATAATCTACTTGAGAGTGAATTAAAAATTCCTTCTGCGGACTTAAAAATTAGATATATTATTTTTGGTGGAGAAGCTTTAAAACCAAATTTAACAAAACCTTGGAAAACCAAATATAATTTTACTAAATTAATTAACATGTATGGGATTACAGAGACAACTGTGCATGTTACATATAAAGAATTAAATAGTGATGACTTAGAATCAAGTTTATCTAAGATAGGAGGTCCAATACCTACACTTGCGCTTTATATAATGGACGAAAAGCAGAGGTTAATGCCTATAGGTATTGAAGGAGAAATATGTGTATCAGGAGATGGTGTATCAATAGGATATTTAAATAGAGAAGATTTAAATAGAGAGAAATTTATTAAGGATCCTTTTAATCCGAAAAAAGATATGTATAGATCAGCAGACAGTGCTATCTTAGGTGAAGATGGTAATTTGTTTTATAAAGGAAGAATTGACAATCAAGTTAAAATTCGAGGATTTAGAGTAGAATTAGAGGAAGTAGAAGCAAAAATTCTATCACATCCAAACATAAGCAAATGTATTGTTTTACCAGAAAGTTCAACTATTAAAAGTTCCTTTTTGGTTGGATATATTGTATATAAAGACAATAAAGAAGTTAAAACAAATGACTTAAAGAGTTATCTAAAAACACTATTACCAGATTATATGATACCTAGTTATTTTGTGGTTTTATCTAAGATACCTTTAACATCTAATGGCAAGGTGGATAGAAAGTATTTAAAAACTCTTGAGTATACTGTTGAAAAAGATAATAAATATATTGGGCCAAGAGATGATTTTGAGGAGTTTTTAAAACGAATTTTGGAAAAAACCTTGAAAATAAGAAATATAGGAATAGATGATGATATTTTGGAGTTGGGTGCTGATTCACTAACACTAATGCAAGTAACAGGTCAACTTTTACAAAAAAATTATACCTTAAATATACAAAAATTTTACGAGGAAAAAACTATAAGAAGGATTAATGATAGTAGAAAAATAGAAGAAATAAATATCAAGGATATCAAAACATTAGATAATAATATATATTTTTCTTTTGAAGATAAATTTTCTAAAGAAAAGCTAATAATTGAAAATGTGCTATTAACAGGAGTAACTGGTTTTCTTGGAATACATATCCTTTATGATCTTATTATAAACACAAAATTAAATGTTTATTGTATTATAAGAGAAAAAAATGGCATATCACCGGAAAAAAGATTTGAGAATAAAGTTAAATATTATTTTACAAAAGATTATGAAAAGATTTTAAATGAACTAAATAAAAGAATTTTTGTAATTGCAGGTGATATAACAAAAGAGAAGTTTAATCTTACAATTAAAAATTACAAAGAACTTGGTTATAGTATTGATACTGTAATTCATTCGGCAGCCTTAGTTGATCATTATGGATATCAAAAAGTTTTTAATGAGGTCAATGTTAGAGGTACTAAAACGATAATATCTTTTTGTAAAGAATATTGGATAAAATTAAATCATATATCTACTATTTCTGTATCAGGAGATTTTATTTTAGATAAAAATTCAGATCAAGAATTTGACGAAAAATCATTATATATAGGTCAACCTTACTACAAAAATATTTATGTTAAAACTAAGTTTGAAGCCGAGTATAGTATATGGAAAGAAATGCAAGAAGGGTTAAATTGTTCTATTTTTAGAATGGGGAATATTTCTGCAAGATATAGTGATGGCAAATTTCAAGAGAATAAAGACAAGAACGCCTTTTATAATAGAATTAATAATTTAATAAATTTAGATTTTATTACAAGAGATATTTTAAATTATGCTTTTGATATGACCCCAGTTGATTTGTGTGCAAAATTTATTGTTGAATTAATGCAATATAAATCGTCTTATAACAGAGTGTTTCATTTAATAAATAATAATAAAATAACAATAAAAAAAGTTTTTGATGATATTGGAATAAAACATAAAGAAGTAATTTCTAACAAAGAAGTTTTTGAGAGATTTAAGTTAGATGTTAATAAATTAGGACTAATAAATGACATTACGAACAATTCTGTTCTAGGTCCTAAATTAGAAATCAAAACCGATATCACTAATACATATTTAAAAAAGTTAAACCTAGAATGGCCTAAAATTACAAAGACATATATAAAAAAATACCTATTATCTGGAGATTAGTAATGAAAGTTCAAAATAAAATAAGTATTATTAATAGTATAAATAAGATTAGATTAGTTTATATTTTTGTTCCCTTAATAATAATTTTATTATTATACTTTATTCTTCCAAAAATATTAAACTATCCTCCACACTCTATTGATAATGACTTACAAAAAGAGGTAGATGGGTTGATATATAGTTATCAATTCATATTTGTAACTCTTATTGGATTAGTTGTTGCGGTCATATTTCTATTTGTAGATACGGGAAGAATAAAAAAGTATCACAATTCTCTTTTTGAAAAGAAAAATGAAGAAAATAGACAAGATAAAATAAACAAGATTGTGGTACTAAGTATAAAGATGCCAATAAAACTTTATGTCACACAAATATTACTACCGTTAATATTTATTCCTGTTGTTGTAGCACTTCTGGGTGCTGAAGCTATTGTTATTTTTAAAATTTCAATTATATTTATTTTGTTTTTTAGCTTGTCAGCTGTTATGAGTTTCGTTTTATCTAGGAAAGAATTTCAAACTATAATAATAAACCTTTTTGAAGAAAATAAACAATATAAAAATAATATTATGAAATTAACTAAAAGCATGAGTTTAAGAACAAAAATAATACTTGAAATAATGCCATTAGCAATTATCGCCTTGGTTTTTACATCTCTTGTTGTATATGTTGCAAACACAAAAATAATTGGTGATGTATATTTTGATTTATATCAAACAGAACTTTCTGAAGAAATGGGTAATAAAGAGTATAAAAACAAAGAGGCTATAAAGACAAATTTAGCAAATTTTTATAAAGATAAAGAAGATATAGTAAAATTTATTATCAATGAAGATGAAAGTTACGATACAATTAAAAATGAAACTTTATCACCATTTTTTATAAAATATGCTTTAAAAGAAAAAGAAGGTAAAAGAGCTTATGATTATTATTGTATAGAGAGAGAAGGAACTTTTTTAGTTATAACTACAAATGATAATAAAGAATATTTAGTAGGAGTAATGTATGAGACTAGTGCAAAATATCTTTTGGTTGTTTTAACAATAGTAGTATTTGCTTTATTTGTGCTGGTATTTTCTATTTTAATGTATGTAGCTTCTAATTTATCAAAAGATATAAAGCTTATAGGTGATAGGCTAAAGAAAATTGTGGAAGAAGAGGATTTTGGAGAAAGATTAATAGTTAGTGTAAACGATGAAACAGGTGAATTAATCGAAGCGTACAATAAAATTCAATTGTTGACTACAAACCACATTGAACAAATTGAAGCAAATAAGAGTATCATAGTTGAGCAAGAAAGATTAGTTTCTTTAGGACAAATGATAGGAGGAATAGCTCATAATTTAAAAACCCCAATACTATCAATTGCTGGAGCGGCTGAGGGGATTAAACAATTAGCAGAAGAGATGGAAGAATCTCTTGTTACTCCTACAGTTACATTAGATGATAAAAAAGAAATTATACAAGAACAAGAAGAGTGGGTTGAAAAAATAAAAGTACATCTTGAGTATATGAATGATGTAATTACTGCTGTAAAAGGCCAAGCAACCACATTTACGACTGAAAGAGAGGAAAGTTTTACTGTTAAAGATCTATTTAAAAATGTAGAAATATTAACTTCACATGAATTTAAAAATGGTTTTGCAACAATAAATATAATTAATAATGTTCCAAACAATATTTATATAACCGGAGATTTTAATTCTCTATTACAAGTTGTTAATAATATTGTTGTCAATGCAATTCAATCTTATGAAAAAAAGGGAAACAACAAGGTAGATTTAATAGGCAATATCAGTGATGAAACTGGTGATATAATTATCTCTATTAGAGATTTCGGCAAAGGAATGTCTAAAGATGTTCAAAACAAATTGTTTAAACAAATGGTTACAACAAAAGGTAAATATGGCACAGGATTAGGACTATATATGGCATATTCAACTATAAAAGGAAAGTTTGGGGGCGATATTAAATTTGATTCTGAAGAAGGCAAAGGTACAGTTTTTCATGTGGTATTATCTTCATATAAGAAAAAAGAAAATGACTTAGATTCACCTGGTATAATAAGTGATTTAAGACCAATAACAGGTGATACAAGCGATACAATTGGATCAAGAGAAGATATTTATAGTAAAAATGATAATATTGAAGATATAAAAGAAGAGAAAAAAGTTGAAAAAGAAAATAAAATAAAAGAAGAAAAATCAGAAAAAAAGACTACAAAAAAGAAATAGAAAAATAGTCAAATATTTTTTGTAATATAATAAAAAAAGAGTAATTTTAAAACATCTATTTAAAGCCTTATTTATAGATGTTTTTTGATGTTTATTTAAAAACTGTAACAAAAATAAATGTAATGAAATCTAAATGAAATAAAAAATCATTTTTTGTAAAAAAGAGGTTTTTTGTAAATATATTTTTTAAGGTTAAATTTAAAAATAGATGATAAAAAATATTATATGTTTTTTAATGCTTGATAACAAAAGGATGTAAGATGCAAATTATTTATAAATTTATTTAAAACTTTTTATGTCTACCTAAATAAAATATATAAAAATGATAAAATTTTGAAAAATCATTTTTTTTAAATGGTCAATTTTAGAAAAAGCTGTTGACAAAAATTTTATATAAATATACAATGAATTTACCCTAAAAAGCAGGAGGTCAGAAATGGGAAAAACAAAAACTAAAAACGAAGTAAAAGTTAATGAAAAAGAAGAGGGGAAAATCAATCTTCAAGTAATTAAGAGAAATGGGAAAAAAGTAGATTTTGATGGAACAAAAATTGCAGTAGCAATTCAAAAAGGATTTGATGCTGTTCAAGAAGATACAACAGAAATGAAATACCAAGAGAAAGATGTTAATAAAGTATATAATAAGGTATTAGGAGATCTTAAAAAACTATCTGAAATAAAAGATAAAGTTAGAATTGAAGAAATACAAGATCTAATAGAAAAGAATTTAAAAGGTTTGAAATATGATGATGTATATGAGGCCTTTTCTTCATATAGAGAAAGAAGAGCTAGATCAAGAGCGTTTTTCTCAGATGCTAAAAGACAACATAAATTCATTAAAGTAATTGAAAGTTTAGGATTACCAGCAAGTGAAAATGATATTAAAAGAGAAAATGCAAATGTAGATGGGGATTCAGCAATGGGACAAATGCTTCAATATGGAAGTACAGTTTCAAAAGAATTTGCACAAGCATATTTAATAGATCCAGATTCATTAGCAGCACATGAAAATGGAGAAATTCATATTCATGATATGGACTTTTTACCAATGGGAACAACAACATGTTGTCAAATTGATTTAAACAAATTACTTACTGGAGGATTTTCAACAGGACATGGATATTTAAGAGAACCACAAAGTATAATGTCATATTCTTCATTAGCTGCAATTGCAGTACAAGCAAATCAAAATGATCAACATGGTGGTCAATCAATTCCTGCATTTGACTACTTTATGGCACCAGGAGTATTAAAAACATTTAGGAAAGAATTAAAACAACAAATAAGAGACATGATAGATTTTACTGATATGAATGAAGTATTTGATTTTGATAAAATTTTAGAAGTTATAGCAAAAATAGATACAATAGAAGTTAAAGTAGATGTATTTAAAGAATTTACTAAAGACTCAGCAGGATTAAAAAGATTGTTTACAAAAGCAATCGAAAAATCAGTTATAAAAACAGATAGATCAACTTATCAAGCAATGGAAGCATTTATACATAATTTAAATACAATGCATTCAAGAGCAGGAGCACAAGTTCCTTTTTCATCTGTAAATTTGGGAACAGATACTTCTCCTGAAGGAAGAATGGTTATTAGAAACTTCTTGTTATCAGTTGAATCTGGATTAGGTAAAGGTGAAACACCAATATTCCCAATTTCAATCTTTAAAGTTAAAGAAGGAATAAACTACAATCCAGAAGATCCAAATTATGACCTATTTAAACTTGCTTGTAGAGTATCAGCAAAAAGACTATTCCCTAATTTCTCATTTATAGATGCTCCATACAATTTAGAAGGATATAAGCAAGGAGACTATAAAACAGAAGTTGCATATATGGGCTGTAGAACAAGAGTTTTAGGTAACTCAGTAAATCCAGACAAAGCAATTACACCTGGAAGAGGAAACTTATCATTTACAAGTATTAATTTACCAAGATTAGGAATTAAATATGGAATATTAAAAAATGATAAACCAGATTTAGAAGGATTTTTTAAAGAACTAGAAGCAAAATTACAATTAGTTAAAAATCAGTTACTATCTAGATTTAAGATACAAGCAAATAAGAGAGTATATAATTTCCCATTCTTAATGGCTGAAGGTGTATGGATGGATGGTGAAAAATTAAAACCAACAGATAAACTAGAAAAAGTATTAAAAAACGGAACATTAACTTTAGGATTTATAGGATTAGCAGAATGTTTAAAAGCATTAATAGGTGAACATCATGGAGAATCAGATAAAGCTCAAGATTTAGGAGTAAAAATTATTAAATTTATGAGAGATAAATGTGATGAGTTCTCAGAAGAAAAGAAATTAAACTTTACATTAATAGCAACACCAGCAGAAGGACTATCAGGAAGATTTACAAGAATAGATCAAGCTGTTTTTGGTAAGATTAAAGGAGTTACAGATAAAAACTATTATACAAATTCTTTCCATATACCAGTATATTATCCAATATCAGCAGCAGAGAAAATAAAAAAAGAAGGGAAATATCATGCCTTAACAAATGCAGGACATATAACATATATAGAATTAGATGGTGATACAACAGAAAATATGGATGCATTTGAAAAAGTAGTAAGAATGATGCATGATTCAGGAATAGGTTATGGAGCAATAAATCATCCTGTAGATAGAGACCCAATTTGTGGATTTACAGGAATAATAAATGACCAATGTCCTGGATGTTCAAGAAAAGAAGACAATGTTAAATTTGAAAGAATCAGAAGAATAACAGGATATTTAGTAGGAACAGTAGACAGATTTAATAATGCAAAACAATCAGAAGAACATGATAGGGAGAAACATACATTATGAAAATAAGATTAGCAAATGAATTACAAACAGACAGCATAGTAGATGGCGAAGGAATCAGAACAGTGATATGGACACAAGGTTGTCCACATCGTTGTCCAGGATGCCATAATCAGGACACACATAGTTTTACAGAAGGTTTTGAAGTAGAAGTTGAAGATATAATTAAAGAAATATCAAAAATAGAACTTCAAGATGGTATAACTTTCTCAGGTGGTGATCCAATGATGCAACCTGAAGCATGTGCTGAAATTGCTAAATTTGCTAAATTACAAGGATTAACAGTATGGTCTTATACAGGATTTACATTTGAAGAATTACTAGAAAAAATAAAATATAATAAAGAATTAGAAGATTTTTTAAATAATATTGATGTATTAATAGATGGAAGATTTAAAATAGAAGAAAAGAGTTTAAACATATATTATAGAGGATCTAAAAATCAAAGAATAATAGATGTTAAAAAAAGCTTAAAAAATAATAGAATTGTTTTAATAGATAAATATATGCAAACAAAACCAATAATTAAATTTAGATATGAAAATACATATCAAGAAAATGGAGTATTTGTATAATTCTAAAAAACAAAAAAACAAATAAAATAAATAAAACCTAAAAACATATATTAGAAGAAAGAGGAATAAGTCCTCTTTTTTACTTGTTTCTATTATTTGTAATATGGAATTTAAAAACATATAATATGACAAGAGGTAAAAATGATTTAGAAGTACCAACTGAACCATTTTTCTTGTTATCAACAGGTAAACTAATTGATGTAAATGGACAAACATATGAAGATTTTGTTTATAAAAGATATACAGGCGCAAATTTCATATTTGATAAAACATATAAACAAAAAGAAGTAGTAGAATTCGGAGAGAACAAAAATAAGCTAACAATTGAAGATGGAAAAACATATTTGTATTCAGGTAATACAAAAACACATGTGACTTCAATTAAAGGAACATCAAGAAGTTTAACAGCTTGGGTAACACAAAATTTAACAGGTGTATATGCCTTAACTGCAGAAGGAGAGGCTTGGTATAGTTATTGTGATGGTACTTTTAATACAAAATTTGAAAAAATATCAACAAATGGCAAAGTACAAAATGTAGCTAAAATAAAACCAAGTAGTCCACAAGGATTGTATCAACCATATTTCCTATTAGAAAATGGATTATTAGTAAATAAAGATGGATATAGATATGGAGAAAATTATTGACAACTTAAGTATTTTTTCGTATAATATGAACAGAAATTAAGAAAATTAGGCTTGAAAGGGGGTGCATTTTGTGCCAGAAGTAAAAGTAAAAGACGGAAACTTAGAAGATGCGATGAAGAGATTTAAAAGACAATGCGCTCGTAATGGTATTATTCAAGAAATCAAAAAAAGAGAAGCTTATGAGAAACCTAGTGAAAAAAGGAAAAGAAAAGCAGAAGCAGCAAGAAAAAGAAGACTTACTTAAAAATAAGTTTAAAAGATAGAAGTGATGTAGAAATAACAGTTTTTACATCATTTTTTTATATTTACATTAAAAAATTGGTATGATATACTAAATTTAATATAAAAGGGGTGAAAAATGAACCAAATACTTGATTATGGCGATGATGAGCAGAATACCTCTATTAATCAAGAGGAATTACAGTCTAAACCAAAAAAAATGGAAGATTATTACATAAAAGAACCACAGAATAATTTTCCGCAAATGAATTATTCACAAGGACCTAAAAGTAATAAGCAAACAATTAAGTTTTTTGCAATAGCTTTAGGTATATTTGCCATTGTAGCAATAATTATTGCCATTGGTATTTTTTATATAACAAATAAAGAAAAAAAGAATCTATTAATTGCTGAAGAAATTAAACCTATGATATTAATAGTAGAAAATGAAAATGAACTACAAGTTACAGCAGAGTATGAAGGTGGTAATTTAGAAAAATTAGTATATACATGGGATGAAAATCCAGATCAAGTAGTACCAGGAACAGGAACAAATACTATAACAGTTGCAATTAATAAGCCTGTTGGAACACATAAATTAAAGATAACAGTATTAGCTCAAGATGGTAAGGAAGCATTTGAAGAAAAAGAATATATTCAAGAAAAAGGTGTAGACATTGAAAAACCTAAGATAGAATTTAGTACTACAGATACAAAGAAATTAAAAATATCAATTAGAGATAATGTTGAAATTAAATCTTTCAAATATTTTTGGAATGAAGAATCTCCAACAGAATTATCTGAAGCTAGAGGTAGAACAGAAGCTTCAATTGAATTAGAAATTAAAGAAGGTAGAAATAAGATAACAGTTATAGTTGAAGATAGTTCAGGGAATATTACTACAGAAGAAAAAGAATATACTGGAGTTGTAGCACCTGAAATAAAACTAATACAAACATCTGATAGAAAGAAAGTTCTATTAACAGTAACACATACAAAAGGAATTAAAGAAATAAACTATAAACTAAATGGTAAAGAATATAAAGATACTTATGAAGGTGAATTAGTTAAAACAGAGAAAAAATTTGAAATAATATTAGCTCCAGGAGATAATATTATAGAAGTTGAAGCAATCTCTATAGATGGTGAAACAGCAACAGCTAAAGGTTCAGCAAAAGCTCCGTTACCTTCAGGAAGTGCAGTTTTAAATACTCAAAACTAAATACTTATAAAAAATATACAAAAGAAGGAAGATATGTACCAAGATTTATATGTAATTGATGATCATAATAATGGTTTTTCACATATTGAAAGTTGTTTCAAAAACAAAAAAGTTAAATTTTGTTTTGTAAAAGTAGGATCAGCTAATATTGAAGAAAAATTAAAACAAATACCCTCAATGATAATAATTGACGAAGACGGTATAGATTTAGATATATTTGAATTAATTAAAAAAATTAATGATAATGAAGAAAATGCAAATATACCTAAAATAGTATTATCATCAAATCCTAGTAAAAAGCACAGATTAAAGGTATTAGAAGAAAACATACTTTTCTATATTAGAAAACCTGCAGATGAACAATATATTTATAGAGTTGTAGAAAATTTAGCAAAATTAATATATTTAAATAGAGGAGTAAGTCCACTTACTGGTCTTCCAGGTAATGCACAAATTGAAACTGAAATGAAAAGAAGATTATACAACAAAGAAGACTTTACTATAATATATGCAGATTTAGATAATTTTAAAGCATATAACGATGTTTATGGTTTTGCTAATGGAGATGAAGTAATAAAATTTACAGCAAAAGTATTATCAGAAAATATTCATAAAGGTGAAACAGATGAAGATAATAGTTTCGTAGGACATATAGGTGGTGATGATTTTATACTAATCACAAATAGAAAAGAATCATATGAAGTTGCTACAGAAATAATAAAACAATTTGATCAAGACATATTACAATTTTTTACAAAAGAGGATATTAAAAAAGGATACTTAGAAGTATCAAACAGAAGAGGTATAATAGAACTATTTCCTCTTACTAGCATCTCTCTTGGTATTGTTGAGGTAACTAGAGATAGATTTGCCAATATCTTAGAGATAGGTGAAGTAGGAGCACAAGTTAAACATAAAGCTAAAAGTATACAGGGTAGTTCTGTTGTAATTAATAGAAGATTATCTTAAAGGAGAGGAATTTTAAAATGGAGAATGAAGAAGCAAAATTAGTATTGGTGGTTGATGATGAAGAACCAATCAGAGAACTACTAACTTACAATTTAGAAAAGGAAGGTTATAGAGTAATAGAGGGAGTTGATGGTGAACAAGCTGTAAGATTAATAGAACAAGAAAAACCAGACCTTGTATTATTAGATATCATGCTTCCAAAAAGAGATGGTATTTCAGTTTGTAAATTTGTAAGATACTCATTAGGAATGGTAGAATTACCAATTTTAATGATTTCAGCTAAAGGTGAAGAAACTGATAAAATAGTAGGACTTGAGATTGGAGCAGATGACTATATAACTAAACCATTCCAAGTTAGAGAAGTAATGGCAAGAGTTAAAGCTAATTTAAGAAAAGCAGATCAATTTAAAGAATCAAAAGGTAAAGAACCTGAATCTGGCTTATTAAAAATAGGTGATTTAGAAATAGATTCATTTAAAAGAGAAGTTAGAATTAGAGGAAAAGTAATTGAACTAACTAAAAAAGAATTTGATGTTCTTAAATATTTAGCAGAACAAGAAGGTAAAGTAGTATCAAGAGAAGACTTACTTCAACAAGTTTGGGGTTATGGCGAATATGTTGGAGAAATTAGAACAATTGATGTTACAATGGCAAGATTAAGAGACAAAATAGAAAGAAAGAAAGGTAGTCCTGAATTCTTAATTACAAAAAGAGGTGTAGGATACTATATAGCAGATTCAACAGATAAGGAATAAAATGACAAAAAGACTTAAATTAACAATAATCCTTTCAGTGGTTTTTCTTGTAGCAATAATATTATGTACTATTACATTATTTGTAGTTAAATATTTTATTACAGACAATGTTTTAGAAAATATTAATATCACTACAGAAGATAAGGGTATTGTAAAAATATTTGGTGATTTAATAAGTAATTCTAATTTATTTAGAAAATTTATATTAATACAAATAGTAATGCTTGTGTTTTCAATATTAATATCTATTGTACTAGCACAAAGTGTTCCTATTCCTATTAAAAAAGTAATAGATAAGGCTAAAGAACCTTTAGAAGAAGTAAACACATTAAAAAGAAAAGATAAGAAAGATCCAGAATTAGATGAATTATCTGAAAAGTTAACAGATGTTAATTTAGAGTTTAAAAACAAATACGAAGAAATTTTAAGCGAAAAAAAAGAAATTGAAAAAGTCTTAAAACATATGGCTGATGGTGTTGTTTCTTTTAATTTAAAAGGGGAGATAACTCAAAAGAATTTAGCAGCAACTAATTTTTTAGAAATAGAATCTAATGATACTTTTTCAGAAATATTTGAAAAGTATGGACTTAATTTAGATATAGAAAAAATTATATATATGAAAGATTGGACTAATCAAAATACAAGAGTAAATATTAAAGATAGATCATATAATATTTTCTTTACACCTATATTAAAAGATAATGGTGAGAAAACAGGAATAACAACAGTAATACAAGATGTAACTGAACATGTTAAATTAAACTCAATGAGAAAAAGATTTGTTGCAGATGTTTCACATGAATTGAAAACACCTATAACTTCAATTTTAGGATATTCTGAAACTCTATTAGATGATGATATAGATTCTGAAATGAGAAAAAAGTTTTTAAATAGGATAACAGTAGAATCACATAGAATGTCAGATTTAGTTCAAGATTTACTTACTTTATCTAAATATGATTCAGCTGAAGTTACATCAATAAAATACGAATTTGACTTACCTGATTTAGTAAAATCATGTGTAGACAGATTTAATTTAGAAGCAGAAAAGAAAAGAATAAAATTAGAAAGTTTTGTTACAGCAGATGTTCCTTTGGTTTATGCAGATAGAGAAGGTGTAGAAAAAGTTATAATAAATATAATAAGTAATGCTATTAAATATACAAGTGAAGAAGGACATATTAGTGTATATGTTGGTTTTGTATATAATGATGCATATGTAAAAGTAAAAGACAATGGTATTGGCATTAAAGCAGAAGATATAGAAAGAATATTTGATCGTTTCTACAGAGTAGATAATTCAAGAGTAAGAGAAAAAGGTGGAACAGGATTAGGATTATCTATTGCTAGAGAAATAATGATACAAAATGAAGGCCAAATTGATGTGAAAAGTGAATTTGGTAAAGGTACAGAAATAGTAATAAGAATACCAACTAAAAAAAGTTAGGAGAAAAAAATGAAAAAAACTTTAATATCATTAATATTAATATTATTAATTGTATTATCAACAACAGTATTTGCTGCTGAAGTTAGTCCAATTATAGAGCCAGAGAAAAAAGCTGAGATACCAGCTGAAAAATCAGCTCAAACAACAGCAATAAGTGAAGATCCAAATACAGCTGTATCAAATACAGATCCAAATCAACCAAAACAAGAAGATCCAGCAGATTTATCAAATACAGAAATTCCAGGATTAACAACAGAAGGACCAGGTGCAAAGGATATATACTTGCAGAATCAAGAAAAAGCAGCACAAGAAGCATCAAAAGGTCTACAACAGATGAATTCAATGTTATCACAAGTAGGATTTAAAATAATAATATTAGTAGTAGGAGTATTTGTTGTATTACTTTTACTTTATGTAGCTGCAAAAAAGAAAGACACAAAATATCAAATCCCTAAACATGATAAATTCAGAAACAAGAAAGATGTAGAAAAAGTTGAAGATATTCCAGAAGAAACAATAAAAGTGGAAGAAGATATAATAATACCTGGAATAATAGAAGAAGAAAAAGATAATATAGAAGATATTATATTAGAAGATGAACTAGAAACAGAAGAAGACTTTCTATTAAATTTAGAAGATGAAACAGATGAAAGTTTAGAGTTAGGCTTATCTGATAATGTAACAGAAGATATTAGTATCACAATTGGTGATAAAATGGACAAAGAAATTGAAAAACAATTATCACCTGAAGTAGAATTAGATAAAGAAAAAGAAGAAGATATAAAAGAGAAAGAAATATTACCAGAAGATATAGACGACATAGATGATATAGATGAACTAAGTAAAGCTATTAAAGAAAAAGAAGAAGAATTAAAGAAACTTGAAGATGAAGTTAAAGAAGAAAAGAAACAAAAAGTAAAAGAAACAACTGAAGAAGATCCTTTTGCATCTTTTAAAATAGATGAGGAACCTGTAGAGAAAAAGAAGACAACAAAGAAATCTAAAAAAGAAGAAGAACAAAAAGGTGGATTGGCAGAAGACTTTTTAAAAAATATGGAAAAAAGCATGAAAGAAGACAAAAATAAATAATGGAAGATAAAGACAATATAGTAATAGAAAAAGAAATAAAAGAAGAAAAGAAAAGTATAAGAATAGCAGATAAAGTTTTTAAAGAAATAGGAGAATGGGCAATTTGTATTTTTATTGCTTTCTTTATAGCAGTTTCTCTTAAATATTTTTTAGGAACATTTTCAACTGTTAAACAATTATCAATGGATCCAACATTAAAACAAAATGATAGACTTTGGTTAGATAGAACAGTAAGAACATTTAAAGGTGAATATAAAGTTGGAGATATAGTTACTTTTGAAGCACCAAATTTAGCTTTAATTGAAGAAGTTGGCAATAGAAGTCCAGAAGCTAAGTATGATGAAAATAGAACTTTTACAGTAAAATTTGTTAAGAACTTCTTAGAAATAGGTAAAACAAGCTATATAAAAAGAGTTATTGCAAAAGAAGGTGATCATGTTCAAATAGAGAATGGTTTAGTCTTTGTTAATGGAGAGTTATTTAAAGAAGATTATCTATTACCAGAAGTAGTTACAGAATCAACAAATTTAACAGATTTTATTGTACCAGAAAATACATTATTCTTAATGGGAGATAATAGAGCAAATAGTACAGATTCAAGGAAGTTTGGATGTATACCATTAAGCAAAATGGAAGGAAAGATAGTTTCTAGAGTATTACCATTAAATTCAATGGGAAAGATTCCAAATACATATGAAGAAATATTAAATAAAGTAAAGAAATAGAGTATATGGAGGATAAAAATCAATAATTTAGAATTAAGAGACTATCTTAAAAATGATATTATTCAAAATAAATTATCACATTCATATTTAATATATGGTGATATTGAAAGTTTTGAAAATGAAGTAATATTGTTTTCTAAAGTGTTAAATTGTACAGATACAGTCAATGTTGAAGAAAGTTATCTAAAATCAACTAATTTAAATGATGAAATAGAATATAGATGTAGTTGTGATAATTGTAAATTATTTGATTTAGGCAATTATACTGAAATATACAAAATAAAATTTGATGATAAACAAATAAAACTAGAAGAAAATTTAAGGAAAATTAGAATAGATAATATAAGAGATATGTTTTCTAATATTATAGAAAAGCCAATAATGGGTAAATATAAGATCTTTTATATTAAATATCCAGAGAATATGAATATAAATGCTCAAAATGCCTTACTTAAAATTCTAGAAGAACCACCTAAATATACAATAATAATATTAGCAGGTAAAAACATAAATATATTATTACCTACAATAAAATCTAGATGTACAAAACTATATGTTTTTAATAAAGAAGAAGTTTTTTGTAAAAATTTAAAAGAAGACTTTGAAGGTAAAGATAATCCTTTTAACCTATACTATAAAGATATTGTTAATTTAGATAAGTATATTTTCTATAATAAATATAAGAAACTATTTATAAGATCAAACTATAAATCAAATATTATATTTTTAGAAGAAGCACTATCTTGTTTCTTTAAAGACAAATCAAATAAAGAATCAAAACTATACAAAGTATTTTTAGAAACAAACAAGAGAATAGAAGGTAATTGCAATTTTGAAATGTTAATAGACTATTTTTTACTTACATCTTGGGAATTAATAAATAATCAAAAATAAAAGACAAATAAAAAAGATAAAAAATAAATAATAAAACAACAAAACAAACAAAGAATAACAAAAGAAAAGAAAATAATTAAGAGAACAGAACAAAAGGAATATAAATGAAAATAATAAAAGCAGAATATTATGAAAATGGTAAAACATATTATTATGATCCCAAAGATTTCTTTATAAAAAAAGGATATTATTTAATTGTTGAAGCAGATGGTGAAGAAGAGATGGTAAGAGCAGTTTCAGATGTTGAAGATGTAAGTCCAGAAACTGTTAATAGAGAATTAAAACCAATTAAAAGAATGCCTAATAGAAAAGAAATTGATAGATATGAAAACTTAAAAGAAAAAGAAGCTGGTATTTTTACTGAAACTTTAGATATTATTAAAGAGCATAAATTAGAAATGAAATTAGTAGAAGTTAAATATAAATTTGATGGAACTAAATTAACTTTCTATTATACAGCAGAAGGAAGAGTAGATTTTAGAGAATTAGTTAAAGATTTAGCTTCAAAATATAGAACAAGAATAGAAATGAGACAAATTGGTGTAAGAGAAGAAGTTAGAAAAAGTGGTGGAAATGGTAAATGTGGTAGACAACTTTGTTGTTGTTCTTTCTTAGATAATATGCATACAGTTACTATGAAGATGGCAAAAGATCAAAACTTATCTCTTAGTCCAAATAAGATAACAGGATATTGTGGAAGACTTATGTGTTGTTTAAAATATGAAGAAGAAGCATATAAAGAGAAACTATCAAGATTACCTAAACTAGGTTCTATTGTTAAAACAGAAGATGGGAATGGCGAAGTTGTTGAACTAGAAGTATTAAAAGAAGAGCTTAGAATTAAATTTAAAGATGGAAATGAGTTTTTCTTTAAAAAACATAAATTAGAAGATATAAAAATTATTAAAGAATCTAAAACAGAAGAAAAAGAAAAATTAGATTTTGAGGAGGAAGACTAATGGCATATAGAATTGATCAAGAAAAATGTATTAAATGTGAACTATGTATTCCAAGCTGCCCTATGAGTTGCATTTCAAATGAAGAAGGTAGTATCATAATAAATGAAGAAGTATGTATTTCTTGTGGTGCATGTAATACAGTATGCCCTGTAGATGCTCCAAACGAAGTATAGGAGGATAACTTGCAATTTATAGCATATATCTCTATGTTTATAGACCATGTGTGCAAATTTGCATTTCAAGGTTTTAGCTATAATCCATTATTAGGAAGATTAGCTATGCCTATATTTGCATATTTAATTGCTATTGGTATTAAAAGAACTAGAAATAAACATAAGTATATTTTTAGATTATTTCTATTTGCTATTATTTCACAAATACCATTTATATTAATGATATATGGTAGGACTAATTTAGCATTTAATTCACAAAATATCTTACAAATTATTAATCATTATACTCAAGGATTTAATATTGGATTTACATTCTTAATAGCAACATTATCTATCTATTTTATAGACAGAAATAAAAGTAATTTTATTAATACATTTATTGTTTTAGTAATAGCATTATTTGTTGCTAATGAATTAGATGTAGATTATGGAATATTTGGAGTACTAACAGTATATATGTTCTACTTCTTAAAAAATAAAATAGCTATATTTTTTACATACTTAACTTTAGTTACAGGTGATTTCCTATTTAATATTATACAATCAGAATCCACAGCTAATTTAATGTTAATAGAAAGATTAAATTCATATTTTTCTGTTTTTGCACTACCAATAATATTCTGGCTTAAAGAAAATAAGAAGAGAGATAATAAATTTATACAATTCATGAAATATGCAATATATCCACTACATATGATGATAATATATTTAATATATATATTTGCTTAACAAACAAAAGTATATTAACAAATAAAATAGAAAAGAATAAAATAGAATAGAATAAAATAAAATAAAATAATAATCAATATAAAAGGAGAGAAAGATGAGTGATTTAGAAAAAGCAAAAAAAATACTAAAGGAGAATAATCAGGAACATTTACTTTTAAAATATAATGAGTTAGATGATAAGTTAAAAGAAAAATTATTACATCAGATATTAAAGATAGATTTCAAACTTATGAAACATTTGTGTTCAGAGGCAGAAGCAGAAGCTGATTTTAGAGATGTTGAAATCAAACCAGCACCTTTTGTAGATAAAGCAAGATTATCAGATAAAGAGAAATATGACTATATTACTAGAGGAATAGAAGAAATTAAAGATAATACATTAGCTGTTGTAACAATGGCTGGTGGACAAGGAACAAGATTGGGTCATACTGGACCTAAAGGTACATATATGCTTGATTTAGAAGAAGGAAGAAAGTCAATTTTCCAGATTCTTTGCGAGAATTTAAAAGAGGCAGCATTAAAATATGGTACCTTTTTTAATTGGTATATTATGACAAGTGAACAAAATAATGCAGATACAGTAAAGTTTTTTGAAGATAATAATTTCTTTGAATATCCAAGAAACTATATTAAGTTTTTTAATCAAGGACAATTACCAATGGTAGGTCAAGATGGAAAAATATTACTTACAAAAGAAGGATTAATAAATGAGGCAGCTGATGGACATGGTGGTACATTAAAGTCTTTAAAAACATCAGGTATTATTAAAGAACTAAGAGAGAAAGATATTAAATGGGTATTTATATCAGGTGTTGATAATATTTTAGCAAAACTTGCAGATCCATTATTAATTGGATTATTAGAATTAACAGATAGTAATGCAGCAATTCTTTCTTTAGAGAAAATTGACCCTAAAGAAAAAACAGGTGTTGTTTGTATGAAAAACAATAAAGTAGGAATTGTTGAATATACAGAAATAACAACTGAAATGGCAAATATGAGAGATGATTATGGTTCATTAGTATATGGTGATGCTAATTCAAACATGTATTGCTATAGATTAGAAGTATTAGAAAAAGTAAGTGATGAAGAATTACCATATCATACAGCTTTTAAGAAAGCTTCATATTTAGATACAGATGGTAAATATATAGTAGGAACAGAACCTAATGCATATAAATTTGAAAGTTTCATATTTGATTCTTTTGAAATGACAGATAAGGTCTTAGTTTTAAGAGATTTAAGAGAAGATATGTTTGCACCAATTAAAAATAAAGAAGGTTCAGATAGTCCTGAAACAGCAAAAAAACTATATAATGACTATAAATTAAAAGAAAAATATTTAGTAAGATATGAGAATTGGTTAAAAGAAGATATTTTTGATGAACAAACAAAGGCTGAATTAAAAGCAATTGCTGGTAATCATTTAGAAATACAAGATCGCTTCTATAAAGAATTAGAATTTGGAACAGCAGGATTAAGAGGAGTTATGGGAGCTGGTACAAATAGAATAAATAAATATACAATTACAAAAGCAACTCAAGGATTAGCAAATTATTTAATTGAAAAAAATTTAGATGATAGACCTGTTGTAATTAGTTATGATACTAGAAATTTATCAGAAGAATTTGCTGAGTATACAGCTCTTTGCTTTAATGCTAATGGTATAAAAACATATGTTTTTGATTCACCTAGACCTATACCAATAATGTCATATGCAATTAGAGAATTTGAAGCAATTGCAGGTGTAATGATTACAGCTAGTCATAATCCGCCAGAATATAATGGATATAAGGTATCATGGGAAGATGGTGGACAGATTGTTCCTCCTGTTGATGTAGATATTATTACTAAAGTTAAAGAAATAAAGAAATATACAGATATTAAAATGATTAAAAAAGAAGAAGCTTTAGAGAAAAAACTATATATTAAAATAGGACCATCAATTGAAGATATGTATATTGATGAAATTCTTAAATTACAAATTAATGATGTAAAAAAAGGTAAAGAAGAAGTTAAAATAGTATATTCTCCATTACATGGTACAGGGAATCATCCAATTCAAAAAACATTAGAAGAAGCAGGATATAAAAATGTTTTTGTAGTACCTGAACAAGAATTAGCAAATGGTAATTTTCCTACTGTTTCTTCACCTAATCCAGAAGATCCAAAAGCAATGACTCTTGCAATAGAATATGCAAAAAGATTAGATGCAGATATAGTATTAGCTACAGATCCTGATTGTGATAGAGTAGGACTTGGAGTTAAAGATAACAAAGGAGATATAGTATTATTAAATGGCAATATGATAGGACAACTATTATTAGAATATATTCTATCTTCATTGAAGAAAACAAATAAATTACCTAAAGATGGAGCAGTAATTTCAACAATTGTTTCAACTAGATTAGCAAAAAAAATAGCTGAAGAATATAATATTAAATATTTAGATACTTTAACAGGATTTAAAAATATAGCTAAAATAATGAGAGAATTTGAAGAAACAAAGAAAAATAAATTTGTATTTGCTTTTGAAGAAAGCTATGGTTACTTATTTGGAGACCATGCTAGAGATAAAGATGGAGTGGTAGCGGTATTAATGATTTCTGAATTAGCTGCATATGCAAAACAAAACAAAACAAATATATTACAATTACAAGAAGAACTATATAAGAAATATGGTTACTATATTGAAGAAACATTAACTATGACATTAAAAGGTGAATCTGGTGAAAAACAAATTGCAGAATTAATGAAAACTATTAGAACAATAGCACCAAAAACTATAGATAAATATAAAGTATTAAAAATAAAAGATTATCAAAATTTAACAATAAAAAATCCGCAAACAGATAAAGAAGAGAAGTTAGATTTTGAAAAAACAAATATGGTATATTTTGAATTAGATCAAGATGCTTGGTTAGCAATTAGACCTTCAGGAACAGAACCAAAGATTAAAACATATATTGGTGTAACTGGTGAAACAGATAAAGAAGCTAAATCTAATTTAGATAAATTAAAAACATATATAACAAAATATCAAAATTCTTTAGTAGAAGGAAAAAAGAAAGTAACATTTAGAGAAGGTAAAAAAGTTGCAGGTAAAGAATAAGAAAAGGAGTAAACAAATGAGAAAAGGAATAACATTAATAGCATTAGTAGTAACAATAATTGTATTATTAATATTAGCATCAATAAC
>CAZLWI010000005.1:0-4205 GCA_964563525.1 uncultured Lachnospiraceae bacterium
AATGGAACAGGTAAAGACAAAAGAATATTAGTTTTTGCAAAAGGAGATAAAGCAAAAGAAGCAAAAGAAGCAGGAGCAGATTTTGTAGGAGCTGAAGACCTTTTACCAAAAATACAAGATGAAAATTGGTTTGAATATGATGTAGTTGTTGCAACACCTGATATGATGGGAGTTGTTGGTAGAATAGGTAAATTATTAGGACCTAAAGGTTTAATGCCAAACCCTAAATCAGGAACAGTAACTATGGATGTTAAAAAAGCAGTTGAAGAAATTAAATCAGGTAAAGTTGAATACAGATTAGATTCAACAAATGTAATGCATTTAGGAATTGGAAAAGTATCATTTGGTTCAAAAAAATTAATAGAAAACTATAATACTGTTTTAGAAGCAATAGAAAAAGCAAAACCTTCAGCTGCGAAAGGACAATATATTAAATCAATTTCAGTTACAACAACAATGGGACCTGGAATAAAAGTACTTTATGAATCAAAGAAATAGTATATACTTGTAAAAAGATCGAACTAGTAGTATAATATTTAATATAAGAAAATAAATAACCTAAGACAGTAAGCAAAAGTAAGACTTACCGAGGTAAAAGATAGCAATATTAATATAGCTTTCATACCTCGTGTATGAGAGCTTTTTTTAGGAGAAAGGAAATAATATGGCAAATCCAAGAATAATAGCAGGAAAAAAAGCTAAAGTAGAACAACTAGCAAAAAGAATTAAAGAATCAAAACTTGTACTATTAGCGAATTATTGTGGTATTAATGTAGAACAAGATACAGAATTAAGAAGAGAAGTTAGAAAAGCTGGTGGAGAATATTCAGTAATTAAAAACAATATTATTAAAAGAGCTTTTGAAGAATGTGGAATAAAAGGAATAGAAGAACATTTTGAAGGACCTATAGCTTTAATAACTTCAGAAGAAGACTATTTATCACCATCAAAAGCAATATATAATTTTGCTAAAGATAATAAGTTCTATGAATTAAAAGTAGGAATTGTAGAAGGCGAAATTAAAACGTCAGAAGAAATTCTAATAATTGCACAATTACCTTCAAGAGAAGAATTAATTGCAAGATTAGCAGGAGTATTAAAAGCAAATATTTCAAAATTAGCAGTAGCATTAGATGCAGTTAGAGAAAAGAAAGAAGAATCTGCACCTAAAGAAGTAAAAGAAGATAAACCAGAAGAAAAGCAAGAAGATAAACCTGAGGAAAAACCAGAAGAGAAAGTTGAAGAAACTAAAGAAGAAGTAAAAGAAGATAAACCAGAGGAAAAACCAGAAGAAAAAACTGAGGAAGTAGTAAAAGAAAAATCAGAATAAAATTAAAAATATATTTAAAGGAGAATAAAAATGGCAAATATAGAAAAATTATTAGATGAAATTGATAAGTTAACAGTAGTAGAATTATCAGAATTAGTTAAAGCAATTGAAGAAAAATATGATGTATCAGCAGCAGCAGTTGCAGCACCAGTAGCAGGAGGAGCAGTAGCAGGACCAGCAGCAGAAGCAAAATCAGAATTTGATGTTGAATTAAAAGAAATTGGAGCAAATAAAATATCTGTAATTAAAGTTGTTAGAGAAATAACAGCTTTAGGATTAGGTGAAGCAAAAACTTTAGTTGAATCAGCACCAGCAGTTGTTAAAGAAGGTGTAGCTAAAGAAGAAGCTGAAGCAATGCTAGCTAAATTAACTGAAGCAGGAGCAGTAGCTGAATTAAAATAATTAATTATTAATTTCTAAATAAAAAGCTTATTTTAAAGTATGTATAATATTGTATTATACATATTTTTTTTATATAATAGTTTTAAATTAAAAGAAAAAGGAAGATAAATGTATAGTAATAAGATTGATGAAAAATGGCAAGAAATTTGGAAAGAAAATAATATATATAAATTTGATATTAATTCAAATTTACCTAAATTATATTTGTTAGAAATGTTTTCTTATCCTTCTGGATTTAAGCTTCACTTAGGGCATTGGTATAATTATGCATTAACAGATGCATATGGTAGATATAAGAAGATGAAGGGATATAATTTATTTCACCCTGTTGGTTTTGATGCTTTTGGTCTACCTGCTGAAAATTATGCAATTAAAACGGGTATTCATCCTAAAGTATCAACATATCAAAATATTGATAATATGAAAATCCAATTTGAAAAAATGGGAACTTCATATAATTGGGATTATGAGTTAATTACATCAGATCCAGAATACTATAAATGGACACAATGGCTATTTGGAGAATTATTTAAATCAGGAAAAGCATATAGAAAAGAGGCACCTGTAAATTTTTGTCCTTCATGTAATACAGTACTTGCAAATGAACAAGTAGTTAATGGAAGTTGTGAAAGATGTGATTCTTTAGTTGAAAGAAAAAATATGAAACAATGGTTTTTCAAGATTACAGATTATTCTGAAGAATTACTGCAAGATTTAGATAAATTAGATTGGCCAGAATTAACTAAAAAGATTCAAACAAATTGGATTGGTAAATCAGTTGGAGCAGAAGTAGACTTTTATTTAGAAGATGATAATGATTTAAAATTAAAAATATTTACTACAAGACCAGATACAATATTTGGAGTTACATATTTATCAATTGCACCTGAATTAGATGATATGTATAAATATATAAGTGAAGAACAAAAAGACGAAGTTAATGAATATTTACATAAAGCAAGTCTTATGTCAGATTTAGATAGACAAATACAAACAGATAAAACAGGAGTGTTTTCTGGTAAGTATGCTATAAATCCTGTGAATAATAAAAAAGTACCAATATATGTTGCTGATTATGTTTTAGCAAACTATGGTTCAGGAATAGTTATGGGTGTTCCTGCACATGATGAAAGAGATTTTGAGTTTGCAAAAAAATATGATTTAGAGATACAACAAGTAATCACAAATGAAGATAGAATAGATGTATTAAAAGAAAATACACCATTTACGGATGAATCAATAAATACAATTTCTATTAATTCAGATCAGTTTAATGGTTTAGATGTACCTACATTTAAGAAAGAAATAATAAAATATTTAGAGGAAAACAACATTGGTAGATCTAAAATACAATATAAACTAAAAGATTGGTTAGTTTCTAGACAAAGATATTGGGGAGCTCCAATTCCGATAATATATTGTGATAAATGTGGTGAAGTTCTAGATGAAAATTTACCAGTATTATTACCAGAGAATGTTGAATTTAGACCAGATGGTGAATCACCTCTTGCTAAATCAGATGAATTTATTAATACAAAATGCCCTAAATGTGGAGGTAATGCTAAAAGAGAAGCCGATACACTAGACACATTTGTTTGTTCTTCTTGGTACTATTTAAGATTTCCATTTAATCATGATGATAAAGAAGCATTTAATAAAGATGAAGTAAATAATATATTACCAGTTGACCTATATGTTGGAGGAAAAGAACATGCTTCAATGCATTTAATTTATGCTAGATATATTACTAAAGTTTTAAGGGATTTAGGATATTTAAAATTTGATGAGCCATTTTTAAGATTAGTACATCAAGGTTTAATTTTAGGTTTAGATGGAAATAAAATGAGTAAATCTAAAGGTAATGTTGTATCTCCTGATGAGTATGTTGAAAAATATGGAGCAGATACTTTAAGAATGTATTTAATGTTTGGGTTCTCGTTTACAGAAGGTGGACCATGGGATGATAATGGTATTCAAGCAATGTCTAAATATTTTGATAGAGTTACACTATTTGTTAATAGATTTATTGAAAGAAAAAATCAAAGTTTAAAATATAATGGAAATACAAAGAATGATCAAACACAGATGTTAGATTATCATAGAAATAGAGTTATTAAATCTGTAAGTGAAGATTTAGAAAAATTAGAATTTAATACTGCAATTGCTAGATTGATGGAATTAACTAATGAAATGGTAAAGTTTGAACAAAATATAGAATCAAAAGAAGAACAAGATTTATTAGAAGATGTTCTAAAAGATTATATATTAATGTTATCAGTATTTGCTCCACATTTTGGTCAAGAACTATGGCAAATTTTAGATTATGAAACTTTTACATATTTAGAAAAATGGCCGAATTATGATAATAATAAATTAGTTTTAAATAAAGTAAATATTGCTATTCAAATTAATGGTAAATTAAGACAAGTTATAGAAGTTGAAACAGATATTGATGAAGAAGAATTGAAAAAAA
>CAZLWI010000005.1:4305-22612 GCA_964563525.1 uncultured Lachnospiraceae bacterium
CCATAATAAATTTTTATGGTTATTTTTTTGAAAATGTCTTATCATTCTTATTACATTAATATTACATTTAAATTAAGAGGATATTAATACAATTGACTTAAAGACATCAAAAATATAATGTTAGGGTATAGAAAAGATAAATATGAGGTAAAGAAATGGCTGTAGCCTTAGGGGTTTACATTGAGAATGAACTAATTAAATATTCTAAGGTATCTTCTAATAAAAATAAGATTAAGATTGAATCTTATGGTGTTAAGTATACTACTGATACTGTAGGTGGTATAAAACAAATAATAGAAGAAACTAATAGTTCTAAAATTCCAATAGTAGTTAATTCTGCGGATGAAAACTATAATTATTTTGATATTTTTGCTAAATTAAATGCTAAAGATTATGAAAAAAGTATAGATCTACAGTTTGAAGAATTAAGCTCAGAAGGTACTATTAATAAGAACTTATTAGAAACAGGATATATGTATACTATTAATCCTGTAGATGCAGAAAAATTACATGTTGTTCATGTTTCACAATATATAACTGCAATGGATACAAGAGCAAACTTATTTAAAACCACTAAACCTTCAAGTCAAATGCCAATTGGTGTTTCAATTACAAATTTAGTAAATGATATTGCACCTCATTTGATTTTAAATTTAGAAGAAGAAACAGAGTTAACTTCAGTTTCAGAGAAAAAAGTATATGAAGTAAAAAAACTTAAAAATGGTATTAGTACAATAATAAGACATATTAACAATGTTGAAAATTCAATATCAAAATCTTATGAAGTATTAAAAAATACTGTTGTACCTATAAGTGAATCTGATAATCTTAATATGCAAAACAATGAATTTATTCCTACAATATTAGTTGAATTGAATGAAGTTATTGAAGAAATTAAAAAATATTTAGAATTAACACCTTTAAGAATTAAAAAATTATTTATTACTGGGACAGGTGCAACAATTAGCAATATTGATTTATTATTTAAAGAATCATTACCAGGAATAGAAGTTGCTATTCTTAAACCTTTCTTTTTACCAGCTTCGTCTTTGAATGTTTCTATAAAAGACTATATTGATGTAAATTCAGCTACTGCATTAGCTTTAGAAGAATTAGGTTTTGAAAGAGAAACTCTTTCATTTAAAACTGGTGGAACTAGAAGAAGAAATAAAATTAACCTTAATATGGATTTGAAAGATATTGATATTGCTAATGTTGGAGCAAATATTAAAGATAGCTTTAGAGCAGAAATATCTACTATAGAGGGATTTTTAATTAGATTAGGTTTAACCTCATTAATAATATTAATACTTTTTATTGCAGTATCAATTATGCTTGCAAAAGCAAATAAAGAAAAAATGTCTGAAACAGATTTTGTTTTAACTAAATCTCAAGAATCTTTAAATAAAATAGATCAAGATATTGCAAAAGTTAAGTCAAAAACAGATGAATATATAGCCTTATTGGACAAGATGGGAAATGGGAATGACAGTAATACTACATCAGCAGCATTTATAAGAAAAGATGCATTACCTAACTTTTTAAACAGATTAGCACATTTGATACCTGTAAGAGTTAAGGTAACAGATATAAAAGAAGAAAAAAGTCATATAACAATGACTGTAGAATCAGGAAAATACGAACAACTAGGATATTTTGTAGGACTTTTAGAAAATGAAGGTGTATTAAGAAAAATTAAAACATCAACTAGTCAAAAAGAAGGTAGTGTAGTGAAAGTTGTTATAGAAGGTGATCTACCATGAGAAAAATTGTATTTGCTTTAGCAACAATATTAGTTTTAGCTCTAACTATTTATGTAATAATAGTAGGCTTACCTTTTATGAATGTTAATGGCTATAAGGGCATTAACAAGATGAGTAATGATTTAGATAAAAAAGTTTCAGAAGTAGATAAGATTAAAGATGTAGACTATCCTCAAAAAGAAACAGAATTAAATACTCAAACATCTACTTTAAAAGATAAAAGAGAAGAATATCTAGCAAAAATTGAAGCAGCAAGAGTTAAAGGTGCTAAAGCATCAAAGGTACAAGTAGAAGTTTATGAATTAGACTTTATTTGGGCAAGAGTTGGAAACTATGCATCTGAAGTAGGATTAGAATTAAAATTAGATGTATTTCCTGGTACAGAAGCTAAAACATTAAATGATTTTAAATTATATAATTTGAAATTTACAGTTACAGGAGCTTATACAGATATGGTTAGATTTATATACAAATTAGAAGGAGATCGTCAATTATCAGCACAATTATCAGATTTTCAAATAAAACCATATACTGTAACAACAGAGACAGAAAAAGAGGATGAGTCAGCAAAGAAAGTTGTAAATTTAAGTGCAGAATTTTCTTTGAAAAATGTACCTTTAAATCATAACAATATTGTTGAAGATAATAAAAGTTCAGAAGCTGGAACAGATATTAAAGATTTAAATCCTCCAGCAACACAAAATTTACCTAAGGCAAATGAAAGTACAACTGATACTGAAATAAATATGGACGAATTTAAAATAGAAGAAAAAAGAAGATAGGAGCTAATATGAAAGTATTTAAAGAAATAATGGTTTCAATAGTTGTATTAATAGTAATACTATTAACAATGGGCATACTATTATATGATAAAGCACCTACTTTAAAAAAGATTCCTAAGGCACAAGAATATACTAAAAGTTTAGAAGCAGATAAGGTATTAGAAGAATTTGTTAATCAAGAAGAGACTAAAACTGCTATTAAAACATATAAGATGAATAGAGCTGAAATAAATGCTTTAAGTGGAAATCGTGGATTTGAAAAAGGAAAAAGCAATCCTTTTGCAGATTACAGTGAAGCACCTAGTGGAAACACAGGAGGAAACACATCAAACAATAATAGTGGTACAGGAGGAAAAATATTTGATGATCCGGGTAAAGGAGCTTCAAAATAATTAGGTCTTAAATATCTTACAAAAGATATAGACAATATACAAAAGAAAATACAACATGAGATACAAAAGAAAAAACTTTGTGCGGGGGAAACCTCGCATAAAGGCAAACAAATTTGGTTATATTTTATAAAAAATATATATTTTAAAAAGGAGGAATACATGAATAACAAAGGTATAACATTAGTAGCTTTAGTTGTAACAATAATTATATTAATTATTTTAGCTACAGTTACAATAGGATTAATCCTAGGACAAGACAGTTTATTTGGAAAAGCAGAAGAAGGAAGACAAAAAACTGAATTAGCACAAATTGGTGAAAGATTAAATACAGCAGGAGCAGCAGTTTTAATAGAAGTGCAAGCACTTGATATTGAATTTGATGCTACAACTGAAGTTGCTACACCAACATTAAAATCAGCTTTGTCAGCACATTTAAGTACAGAAGATGCAGCTATTGTTGATGCGGGAACAGAAAGCCAGAAAACTTTAACAGTTGAACATACATTAGGAAACTTTAAAATGACATACACATTCGATGCAGCAACAAATAGATCAGATCATGTAATTGAAAAAGTAACACCATAGTATTTTAGTACAGTTTTAATTGGGGCATAAATTTATGCCCTTTTTAAAAAAGTATTATTGCTTTTAAAATAAAATAAGAAACAAAAGAGAAAAAATATGCAATATGCACTGGATATATTAATAAATTTTATAGTTTTTATGATTGGTAGTCTTTTTGGTAGTTTTTATACATTAGCAATTTATAGGATACCTTTAAAGAAAAACATAACAAAAGAAAGATCATTTTGTCCAAATTGTAAGCATAAATTAAACTTTTTTGATTTATTTCCTATTTTCTCATACATATTTTTAAGAGGAAGATGTAGGTATTGTAAACAAAAAATTGGTTTAAAATATGTTTTAATAGAACTATTTGTTGCAGCAGTTTTTATTATGTTTTTCAATTCTTTAAACTTTTTTGAAATATCAACATTAACAGCATTATTAAGTAAAATAGTTCAGTTATTTGTTTTTATGCTTTTTTTCACATTTATGTTTTTAACAGCATTTATTGATAAAGAAAAATACAAGATTGAAGATGGAATATTAAGATTTGGAATAATTGCATCAATGATATATGTGCTATTAACATATTTACTTCGTATGAATGTAAATTACATATATATGTTAGCTTCAGCAACAGTCCTAGTATTACTATATATAATTTATGCAGTTTTAAAGGATTACAAGATTAGGACAAAATACTATGTGAAATTAACAATGTTTTTTGTAATATTATCTATATATATACCAATACGAATAATTATTTTTGTAGTAATTGCATTAATACCAATATATATATTAATTTATGTGATACAAAAAATAGCTATAAAAAAAGAATCAAATAGGAATAAAAAAGATATAAAAGATAATGATAAACTAAATGAAAATATAAAGATAAAGGTTGAAATTAAAAAAGGTAAAACAGCAGTTTACTTAGTAGAAAAAAGATATGTAAGTATTACAAGTGTTACTGAAGGCAAAAAATTAAGATTGAAAGACTTAAAACTTAAAAATATTACAACTGATATACATATACCATTTGCATTACTTATAGGTTTAACAACATTTATAATAAAGATACTTTTTGATATATTTTAATAATATAAAACGGATAAATTAAAATTAAGGATTCTATGGATAAAGATACTAAAAAGAAGATAAATAAAAAAGGAATTTCGGGAGTAGATATCGCAATAGCTGTTGTCGTTATATCTATAGGTTTATCTTTAATTACAGCTTTAATTTTTGAGATTAATACAACAACAAAAAAAGTTCAAAGAGAAATAGGTGCAACACAAATTGCAAAATCTATTTTTGAAAAAATGAAACTACTTTCATATGACCAATATTTAGAAGCTGTAAAATATGTTTCAAATACAAAGTATAAAGAACATTTTGATTTAGGTGATATAGACCCAGGTTATACTATTGAAATTACTGTAGAAGATAAAACACCTTCTAATTTAACAGAAGCAATTCTATTTAATATTAGAAAAGAAGGTGAAATTAAAGTTAAATATTCTGTTAATAAAAAAGAAGAGTTATTCAAAATACCATATGTTAAATATTTTGATAGAGTAACACCTATGAATGAGCCAGACTTAAACTCTACAGCAATACAATCAGCTAATTCATATTTAGATTCATCAAAATATGAGCCAGGTTATGGAAGCCCAACAAATTTTATACTTGCAGATGATATTAATTTATGGAAGAAAAATGGTTTAAGAGAAAGTTTCGCTAGTCCTAAACTAGCTAGAAGAAAAAACACAACAGGAGTATATGACTATTTTAATTGGATACCAAGAGCAACAGTTGACAGTACTAATACATATAGACATTTAATTGGTATTTCAATGCAAAGTTTAGATCCAATTATTAAAAATATTACATATCCAGTAGGGACAAATATACAAATAATAATAACAAGGCTAAGTAATCCACCTCATACCACAACACCTAATTCAGGGAATCAAGAAGGAATATGGGTTTATACAACATAAAAGAATAATAAAAAAATGAAAGAAATGCATTTAGGAGAAAACAATGGCAAAAATTCCAATAGGAGTTGAATTAGTAAGAAGAGGAGTTGTAACAGACTCTCAAATCAAACAGGCAATTGAATATCAAAGATTACATCCAGGATTAAAATTGGGTGATATAATATATTTTCTAGGATTAGCAGAAGAAAATCAATTAGCAACAGCAATGTCAGAAATATTTGGTTTTCCTTCAATGATATTAGATACATCTATGATTACAATAAATCCTAGATCATTTTATTCATTAGATATAGCTAAAGAAACAAAATCTTTACCATTTGCGGTTGAAGGTGATAGATGTAGAGTAGCATTTGCAGATCCTAATGATAAGAAAATATTAAGACAAATAACTTTACTATTAATGGGAAAAGGTTTTCAAATTGAACCATATTTAGCTTTTGAAACAAATCTACTTGATATTATTAAAGGTTTAGAAGGATCAGCTGATACAAATATTGATGAATCAGCAGATATTACTTCACTTATTGATACAATAATTAAATCAGCTATGGAAAAAAGAGCAAGTGACATTCATATTGAACCTCTAGAGAAAACAGTTAGAATTAGATATAGAATTGATGGAAAATTAATTACAGTTGCTACATTAGATAAGAAAAAACAAAACACTATTATTGGAAGATTAAAAGCAATTTCAAATATGCATCAAGAAAAACAACTTTCACAAGATGGTAGAATTATAATGTATACAGACTATAATATTCGTGTTTCTTCACAAAAGAATGTTTATGGTGAAAAAATAGTTTTAAGACTTTTAAAGAAAAATGAAGGTATTAAAGATATTTTTGATTTAGGATTTCCGAAAGATCCAAAATTAGTTAAAAGAGCATTTGATAAAAGAAACAGTATTACATTAATGGCTGCACCTACTGGTGAAGGTAAAACTACAACTCTTTATTCTGTTTTAGAATTTTTAAATAATAGTGAAATTAATGTAACAACAATTGAAGATCCTGTTGAAATTAGAGTTGAAGGTATAAATCAAATAGAAGTAGATGAAACAGTTTCATTTGCAGATTCGCTAAGAACTGTTTTAAGACAAGACCCTGATATTATATTAGTTGGTGAGATTAGAGATAGAGAAACAGCTGAAATAGCTATGCAAGCTGGTCAAACAGGTCATTATGTTTTATCTACAATACATACAATAGATGCAATAGAAGTTATTACTAGATTAAGAAAAATAGGAGTATCAAATTATGATATTGCTTCAACTCTAGCAACTTCAATATCACAAAGGTTAGTTAGAAGAATTTGTCCACATTGTGCAAAAAAGAGAGAATTTACTCCTGAAGAAAAAGAGTTAATGAAAACAACAGTTGAACCTTATGAAATTAAATTGGATTTTAAAGATAAATTTACATATACAGTAAAAGGATGTAAGGAATGTAATTTTACTGGCTATTTAGATAGAATAGCACTATTTGAAATACTATTAATGGATGATGATATTAGTGAAGCTATTATGGAAAATGAATCAACAATAGTTATTAGAAATATGGCATTAGCAAAAGAATATAAACCATTAGTAGTTGATGGAATACAAAAAATATTAGAAGGTATTACAACTCTAGATGAGGTAAATAATAAATTAGCATTTTATCAATAGATTAATAATATTAATTTAAAGATAAAAGTATAAATAAAAAGAGGATGATATGATTTTTGAAAAAATAGTAATGGAAGCAGTTAAACATGGAGCATCAGATATCCATTTAAAAGTTGATGAGTTTCCAAAGTTTAGAATAGCACAAGGCATAATAAATGCACCTGGGCTTACTAAAATAAGTGAAAGTGAAATGTATGAAATATATGACTATATTGTAGTTGGAAATATTAAATTAGATCAAAGATATAAAGAAAGTAGAAATTTAGATATTTCATTAGAAGTTAAAGGAGTTAGACTTAGAACAAATTTATCACATTCAGATGGAATACCTGTTTTAACAGCTAGAATTGTTAAAGATGAACTACCTTCTTTTGAAAGTTTAGGATTACCAGAAAAAATAAGAGAAATGGCATATCTACCTCAAGGTTTAATATTAGTAACTGGTAAAACAAATTCTGGTAAATCAACTACTTTAAATTGTTTAATTGATGATATAAATAAACATACAAATAAGAAGATAATAACCTTAGAAGATCCTATTGAATACATGCATACATCTGATAAATCATTTATAGTACAAAAAGAAGTTGGAGAAGGCAAAGATATTAGGACATTTAGTGAAGGTGTTAGAAATTCTTTAAGAGAAGATCCTGATATAGTAGTTGTAGGAGAAATTAGAGATAGAGAAACAATTGATGCAGCAATTGAAATTGCTGAGTCTGGACATTTAGTTATTGCTACATTACATACTAGATCATGTACAGAGACTATAGATAGAATAATAAATTTCTATGATTTAAGTTTACAACAAAATATAAAATTCTTGTTATCATCAATTCTAAGATTAATAGTTTCACAGAGATTAGTACCAGTGGATGTTAATGAATATACTATGGTACCTGAAGTAATGGTAATGAGTAAAAAAATTGCAGCTGTAATTAGAAAACCTACTTTTGTAGCATCAGAAATTGTAGATGCTATACAAGCAGCAGATAATGGTTCTCAAACATTAGTAGATGCATTAGCTAAATTAGTTATTGAGGAAAAATTAGAAGTAGAAGAAGCAAGAGGACAATTAGATGAAAGAGATCAAGAGACATTATTAAAAACAATTGTTCAAATGCGAAGATATAAATAATAGGAGGAATAAAACTTGCCAAGATATAGGTATGTAGCATCAGATAAAAGAGGCGAAATATATCAGAATACTATTGAAGCGGCTTCAAGAGTAGAGTGTATTAAGATTTTAAAAAGAAATAAACTTTTACCAATTGAGATTACAATGGAAAAAAGAGAAAAAAAGAGTTCTTCTTTTTTAAAACCTGTTGAAGATATTAACTCAGGTAATGTAACTGGTGAAAGAACAAGTATTGCTAAAAGAGAAGTAAACTTAGCATTTATTAATAATATTCTTTCTTCTGTAAGATATAAGGATGTTGTTATATTCTTACAGTCTTTCCTATTACTTAAAAAGGCAAATTTTAATAATATTGATGCAATAAATACTATTAGAAAATCTACTGAAAATAAAAGATTGCAAGATACATTAGAAAAAATACAAACAGGATTAGAACAAGGTTACTATATGTATGAGATGTTAGAAGAATATCCTAAAGAGTTCCCATATATAGTAGTAAATATGATAAAAGTTGGAGAACTTTCAGGTTCTTTAATAGAAGCTACAGAGCAAGCTATTGAATATATTGAAAAAGAGCATGAAACTAAATCTAAAGTAAAGAAAGCAGTTATACCTAATCTTTTAACATTCATAGTGGTATTTGTTTTACTAATAGCAGGTACACTAATAGCAGTACCACAAATACAAGCAGTATTTGATCAAGTTGGAACAACAAAAGAATTACCAGCAGTAACACAAGCCTTTTCTAGATTCTTAGATTGGTTAATTAAATTCTGGTATATTCCGACATTTGCAATAGGAATTATAGTTGCTGTTTTTGTATCATTTATAAAATCACCTTTAGGAAAGTTCAGATGGGATGGATTTAAATATAAAGCACCTATATTTGGTAAATTAATATATTCATTAGATTTTTCAAAACTTGTAAGATCAATTCTATTAAATTTAAGAAGTGGTCTTAGAATACAAGACTCATTAGAGATTTCTAGAAATTTAGTTAAAAACCAAGTTATGATATCAATGATAGAGCAATCTTTAAATAATATATACAATGGTGAATCATGGATTGAACCTTTTGAAGCATCTGGTTTTGGTACTCCAATGGCAACAGACATGTTACAAATTGGAATGGAAACAGATTTAACAACAATGATGGAAAAATTATTAGAAATTATGGATCAAGATGTTCAAATTAAAATTGAAAGAGTTATGAAAGTATTACCACAAATATCATATTCTTTAGTTGGAGCAACATTAATATTCTTAGTATTAGTAGTTCTAGTACCAGCAATTGATGTATACATGGGTGACTTCCTATTTGATGCATACAATGTTTAATATTAATAAATATAGGATAGTAGTAAAATAAAAGTAAAAACATAAATACTCAATTATAAATAATTGAGTATTTTTTATAAAATAACTATATTCTATGGTTGTTATTGAAATCAATTAATTGGTATAATATAATTAATGTAATATGTATTAGGAGGTATTTATGAAAATAGGAATAGATATTGGTGGAACACATGTTGGAGTGGGTTTAATATCAGATACTGATCAAGAAGAAATCTTATTTGTTAAAGATAAATATATCTATAAAGAAGATAAGGAAGATGAAGAAAAAGCAATTAATACAATTAAAACAGGTATAATTGATGGTATAGAATATATACTAAGAATAAAGAAAATAGATTTAAATGATATTGATACAATTGGTGTAGGTATGCCAGGAAAAGTTACTGAAGATGCTTTTTTAGATGCAAATAATTTAAATATTTCATATTTTCCAATAAGAAACTTTCTAGAAACATATTTAGATAAAGAAAAAGAAGAAGGAAGATTAAAAAAAGATAAAGATATACAAATACTGTTAAAAAATGATACAGAATCTGCAGCATTATGTGAGAAACAGTTTGGAGCTCTAAAAGAATATAGAGATTGTGTTTTTTTAGGACTTGGAACAGGTATAGGATCAGCAGTTTTTCTAGATGATAAATTATTAGTACCACAAAAGGCAAGAGGATTTGAATTAGGACATATGACAATAGTAGTAGATGGAATACCTTGTGCATGCGGTAAATTAGGATGTTTTGAAAAATATTGTGCAATGAGTTCATTATTAAATAGAATAAGTAATGATTTAGAAGAAAATGGAATAAGATTTGATAATAATGATCCTGAGTTTTTTGATAAGCATTATGATTTATTAAAATATGAGATTGATGATTTTGTTAAATATCTTGCAATAGGAATTATAAATATAATTGATATATTTGAACCTGAAGCAATATGTTTTGGTGGAGGTTTTTCTAAGTATAAAGATGGTATAATTTTTAAGAAAATACATGAAGCTTTAGAAAATACTCCTAAATTTTCAAGCAATATACCTGAACTTGTTGTATCTAAACATATGAATGATGCAGGCATGATAGGTAGTGTTTTAGAAAAGTAAAAGATTACCCAATATTTCATCCATTGTTAATATTGTATAACCAAAAAAAATAGAGCTAATGCTCTATTTTGTTATTTAATTTATTTGTTTTTGGTTTATTCTTCTATTAGTTTAAAAGCTTCTTTATCAGCTCCACATAAAGGACATACATAGTCCTCTGGTAATTCATTAAATGGGATAGATTCAACTGTTTCATCATAAATATATCCACATACTGTACATAAATATTTCATATTTTCTCCTAATATAGATTAAATTTGGTTTTGTCCTTTAAAGTTTTCATCTAATTTTCTTTCTATTCTTTCTTCAATTGCTTCAAATGATTGATTTGATGAGAGAGATAACTCACTAATTAACACTTGTTTTGCATTAAGAAGCATTTTCTTTTCACCAGTTGATAAGTTCTTTTCTCTATTTCTTAAACTTAGATTTCTATATATATCTGCTATTTCATATATATCACCAGTTTTTAATCTATCTTTATTTTCATTATATCTTTTGTTCCAATTTTCTGACATTTCGGTAATATCTGTTTCTAATATATTTAAAACCTTATTAGCTTCTTCTTCATTAATTATTGGTCTTAATCCTATAGTATCGATATTATCAACAGGAACCATAACTTTAATTTCATTAGGAAGTAAAATGGTATAATATGAAACTTTATTTCCTAATATTTCTTTTTCGTCTATTGAATTTATTGTTCCTGCACCATGCATAGGATAAAAAATATTATCTCCTACTTTAAACATATATTGCTCCCTTCTAGATGTATTATTTTCTCTTAACTAATATTAGTATAACATAGAAAAGCTATTAATTCAATGAATTATGTATACTTACTCTTTTAATTTTAAATTGTTTTTGATATACTTATTAATAACAAGAGATGTAGATATGAGTAGAAAAAGAAGTAAAAATTATAATAAAAAAACAGGAAAAAGTAATAAAAAAAGACAAAAATCTTCAACAAAATTTAAAAATATTTTTATTCTAGTTTTAATATTATTGGTTGTTTTAATATTAGTTTATTTTATTAGTCCAGACTTTAGATATTTAATAGATAAACATATATTAAGAAAATATAGTAATCAAGAAAATTCAACAGAAGTATATATTAATGCTCAAAACAATCCAAAAATACTAACATATGATAAGAATATAGCTGTATTAGAAAAAGGCGAATTTAAGGCATATAGCAAGTCAGGAGACCATATTAATATTAATGAAGGACTAAATATTTCTATGGCAAATCCAATTGCAAAGACAAATGAAAAAAATTTAGTACTAGTTGAAAAAAAGGGTAAAAAAGTATATCTAATCAATGATGGAAAAATAAAATGGGATAGAGAATTAGATTTTAATATTAATAGTGCAAATGTTAATGTAAATGGTTATGTAGCTGTAACAGGTAGTAATAGTATGTATAAATCTATTGTTGCCGTTATTTCAAATGAAGGTGATGAGTTATTTATAATATATATATCTTCTAATATTGTAGTAGATGCAGAAATATCTAATGATAATAAGTTATTAGCTATTGCTGAAGTTAATTATTCTAAACCAATAGTAGAATCAATGATTAAATATATTTCTGTAGATAAAGCTATTAAAGAACCTTCTAAATCTATTATTAAAACATATAAAGAAAACAAGTTAGTTGTAGATATTAAATTTAAATCTAAAGATATGCTTCTAGTACAATATTCTAGAGAAATCTTTAAATATAATAAAGAGGAAGAAAAGAAAATTTATGATATACCTGAAAATACACAATTTATAGAAATAGGTGGAAATAAGAATATTATTGTATTAGAACAAGTTAGTGAAGGTTTCTTTAGTGGAGAGTATCAAATAACAATAGTAAATGATCAAGGAAAAGAAAAAGGGATATATAAAATTGGAAAATTTGTTCCAAAAGAATTAAAAGTTTCAAATAATAATATAGCTGTAAATTTAGGTCAAGAAGCAGTTATATTAAGTATAGATGGTTGGGAAAAGAAGAAATATGATTCGGATAAGGAAATAAGAGAAGTTATTTTATCTGATAAAATATGTGCTATCTTGTATAAAAACAGTTTTAATATTATGGAGATATAATATTAATTAGGAGGAAGATATGAATAAGAAACGTATAACCTTAGTAGCATTAGTAGTTACTATTATTGTTTTATTAATATTAGTTTCAATAACAATAGCTATTACATTAGGTCCAAATGGTGTTATACAAAAAGCAAATGCAGCAAAGTTAGATAGTAGATATAGTGCTATTATGGATAAAGTAAAGGTTAGAGAAACAGATATAGAAATAGCTTTTCAAAAAAATGAAGCAGGGGAAGATGCAACAGTATTTGTAAATAAATTAAGAGCAGATAGTTTAGTATTAGATGATGAACCATATGAAGCATCATCTAATATATTAAGAATAGAAAAAAATCTGATGGGACATATACATATAATATAGATATAATGGATGCTTCACTTGAAGGTAGAGAGTTATATGAAGCAAAGAAAAATCTTTTAGATGCTGGTGCAAATCCAGATTATAAACATCTAACATTAAAAATAAAAACAACCACAGCAAATGAAACAGTAACAATACCAATTACTAATACAAATGGTCTTACAATTGATTGGGGAATTGGAGGAGGACCTGAAAGTGTAGCAAGTTCTAATCCTAATAAAGTTTATCCAACCCCAAATGAATATATTGTAAAAGTTATTGGGACTGTTCCAGCAAATACTTCTGTTGGTGATAATACATATAATTATACTAATGTAAATATTGTAGAACTAATTTATTGGGGTGAAAATGGATTTAAAGAATTTAGACATTTTGGTAAAAATTTAAGAGGATCTATACCAACACCAAGTAAAGAGAGCTTTAAGAATACTACTCGTTTTTATAGTGTTTTTAGAGATAGTGTAGAAATTACAGGACCTATTCCTCACAATTTGTTCATTTTAGCAACAAAAGTTACAGAATTCACAACTCTTTTTACTGGTTGTAGCAAATTAGAGGGGAGTATACCTCCATTATTATTTGCTAATTGCCCTTTAGCAAATAATTTTCCAAGTTTATTTTCAGGTTGTGCCAAATTAACAGGTATTATACCTCCAAAACTTTTTGATAACTCTCCTGACACTATATTAAGTCTTTATTCTTGCTTTAAAGGTTGTGTTGGTTTAACTGGAGAGGCACCAAGCAACATTTTTAATAAAAATGTACAGACTAAAGGTATGTGTTTTAGTGGGTGTACAGGTTTATCAAATTTTACAACACTACCATCTGCATGGAAATAGTAAAGTAATAAGTTATAAATATTAGTAGAGAATATATTTATATAAATATAAAAGATATAAAATACAAAAGATAGAAAGTTAAAACTAACTGTTTAAATAAATTTAATTTGTTTTAGGAGGGAATATGTGGGTAGGAATTATAATTGACATAGTATTTGTAATATTACTAGCAGTAGCAGCATATTTTGGTTATAGAAATGGTGCTGTTAAAGTAATACTAGATTTAGCTATAATAATATTAATAATACCAATAGTTTATTTTACATATAAGCCAGTCACAAATTTTGTTATCAAAAATACTTCAATACATTCTAAGATTGAACAATCTGTTAAGGAACAATTAGACAAACATAATGTTAATGAAAAAGAAAAAATTGAAGATGAAAAACAATTACCATTTATAATTGATAAAGTAAATGGATTAATACAAAAAGCTAAATCAGATCACTATGGTAATGTATCTGAAAAAGTTTCTAAAGAGATAGCAACATTTGCAGTACAAGCAATAGTAGTAATTGCTTGGTCTTTAATACTATACATTATTCTTACAATTGTTAAAATAATCATTGTGAAGTGTATTGATATTATACCAGTGATTAATGTAATTAATTATATTGCAGGTTCTGTTTTACAAGTTGTAAAAGTTATAGGAATTGTATTTTTAATATTATTCTTATTACAATTTATATTGCCAGCAATTAAATCTACAGGATTAGTAGATAATATCGAAAAAACTAAGTTAATTAGATATATGTATCATAATAATATTGTAAATAAGTTTATTAAATAATGCTTGCAATATAAAATAAATATGATATATTGTGCATGAAAAAATTAGAGGGGATAAACTCTCTAATTTTTGTTATTTATAATCATTTTTATATATCTTTATAATATAATTTTTTTATTTTTTCTTATTTTTTTTGTTTTTAACTTTAGAGCCTTTTAATCTAAAGAAAATTATAAAGAAAAGGAAAATAAATACTATTAATGATATTTTATCAAATGTTGTAAAAAAGAATTGCGAATAGATGTTATTTACATTATATAACAAAGATTTCTTTTCTAAATTTGTATTTTTAACATAATTATCAACTATTAATTTATTTTCAATAAGAGCTTTCATTTGATTATATGTTTTAGTTATTTCAGTAAATCTAGAACTAAGAGAATCACCACCAGTATAAATAAAATAGTATTCTTTTTCTCTAATTTTAGTAGCAGTTATGAAGCAGAATCCTGATTGATCTGTAAAACCTGTTTTAATACCATAAAATCTAGAATCATATAATGAACTATCCTTATTACTAAACAATGAAGTTGTTTGAAAAGTTCTAGCACTACTAAAAGCATTAGCAGGAATTATATATTTTTTTGTATTAATAATTTTTCTGAAAGTGTCATTTTTCATTGCATGTTTTGTAAGTAATAATAGGTCATATGAAGTTGTATAATGATTAGAGTCTTCTAAACCAAAAGGATTAGTAAAATTTGTATCTAATAAACCTAAATCCTTTAAATATATATTAATTTCTTTACTAAAATTTTTCATATTCCCATATAGCTTATTTGCCAAATATATTGGTGCATCATTACTTGATTTTAACATTGTAGCATGAAGTAAATCTTCTACTGTTAAAGTTTCACCAACATATAGTGGGGTAGTAATATAATCTGAAGGTAGTTTGTAATTAAGTTTCTCTATTTTAATCTTATCTTTTAAATTAAGATTTTCTATAGAAACAATAGCAATAGCAATTTTAGTCATACTAGCAGGATAGATCCTTTTATACATGTTTTCTTGTATATAAATATCACCATTATCTTCCATAACAGCTCTAGAATAATTATTTTTAGCAAATTTACTATTAGCATAGATATTAATAGGAAATGTAAATATAAGTAATATTAAAATAGATAATATAGTTAAATATTTTAATATGAATTTAAATCTAAAATTAACATTTAAATTTTTAAAAACTTTCATAAATAAAATATATCATAATGTTAATTAAAACTAAACAAAAGAATAAAAATATACTAGAAAGTTTACTAAAACTAAACAAAAGAAAATGATTAAAAAGAAATTAATTAATTTAATAAGTAGTTGGACTATATAATTAAAGGATCAATTAGTTATAAATTACATTAATAATTACTAAAACAAGGAGGAAGGTATGAATTGGAACTTTATTAAAGAAAAGAAAAAAGAGATATTAATAACAATAGTTATTTTATCAATAATAATATTTTCTTTAATTTTAAATTCAATAAATTTTACTAAAGAAAAAATTGAGGGAGAAAAGATATCACAAGAACAGCTTGAAAAATATGAAGAAAAACTAGAAAATGAAAAAAAGATATTTATACATTTAGATGGTGCTATTAAGAAGAAAGGATTAATTGAATTGTCTGAAGGAGATAGATTAGAAAAAGCAATTACAAAGGCAGGAGGTTTACTAGATTCTGCAGATTTGAAATATGTTAATTTGGCTATGATACTTAGTGATGGTGAAAAGATATATATTCCTAATAAAAATGAAATTGTAGACTATAGTTCAGGCATATCTTACTTACCTGATTTGCAAGAAAGTAGAAAAGTTAATATAAATAGAGGAAATTTAGAAGAACTACAAAAAATACCAGGTGTTGGTCCTAGCACTGCACAGAATATAATGAATTATAGGAAAAAGAATGGTAATTTTAAAAAATTAGAAGATTTGAAAAAAGTAAGTGGTATAGGTGATAGTAAATTTAATTCAATGCTGGAGTATATTAGTATTTAAACTAAAGAAATATATATTTGTGTTTTATAGAAAAATGCAGTATCTATAAGTCAATTTTGCTTGACAAAAATTCTAAATACCTGTATACTATAAATGTCTAAAGAAGAAAGCAATTCTCACCTTATAGCTAACGCTCTTAAGGTTAAACATAATAATATGTATGTAGATTGACTTTCCTTTGGGCAAGTCACTTTTTTTAGGGAGGTATAAGATAAGAAAAGAGCAATTAATAAATGAAAAAATTAAAGCAGACAAAGTACAACTTATAGGTGATAAAGGAGAAAAGTTAGGAATAACACCTTTAGAAGAGGCAATTGAGATGGGACAATCACAAGGTCTAGATGTTGTATGTGTATCTACAGAATCAAATCCAGTTGTTTGTAAATTAATGGACTATGGTAAATACAGATTTGAACAACAAAAAAGAGAAAAAGAAGCAAGAAGAAAAACAAAACAAATAGAAATGAAAGAAATTAGAGTTTCATCAACAATTGGAGATCATGATTTGGAATATAGGGTAAAAAATGCGAGGTCATTTATTGAACATGATAATAAAGTAAAAGTAACATTAAGATTTAGAGGAAGAGAAATAGCAAAAAGCGATCTAGGTAAAGAAGTACTAGAAAGATTTGCTGAAAAATTATCAGATATTGCAGATGTAGAAAAAGCACCTTCAATGGAAGGAAGGAGTATGTTTCTTATTTTAACTAAAAAGAAATAACTTGTAGGAGGAATAAAATGCCAAAAATTAAAACAAACAAAGCTGCAAGTAAAAGATATAGTTTTACTGGCACAGGAAAAATTAAAAGAACAAAAGCTAATAGAAGACATTTATTAGCAAACAAATCAAAAAGACAAAGAAAAAATGCTAGAAGGCAAGATGGAATGGTAGATGATACTATGATAGATAATGTTAAAAAATTATTGCCTTATGGTAAGAGAGGTTAGGAAAGGAGTTTAATATGGCTAGAGTAAAAACAGGCAAAATCAGAAGACAAAGACATAAAAAAGTAATTAAACAAGCAAAAGGATATTTTGGAAGAAAAAGTACTAACTTCAGAACAGCTAAACAAGCTGTTATGAAATCTCAAGCATATGCATATATTGGAAGAAAACATAAAAAAAGAGATTTTAGAAAATTATGGATTGCTAGAATTAATGCAGGAGCAAGAGCAAATGGTACAACATATAGTAAGATGATAGCAGGACTTAAAAAAGCAGAAGTAGGTATTAATAGAAAGATGTTAGCTGAAATGGCAGTTAATGATAAAGAAGGATTTACTAATTTAGTAGAAATATCTAAAAAAGCTAAATAATACTAGTTTTAAACAATAAATTAGTTAGAAACATTGACATGAAGATAAAAATAAAATATAATTGCTTTTGTATAGCAACTATATTTGCGCCTTTAGCTCAGTTGGTCAGAGCATCCGGCTCATAACCGGCAGGTCC
>CAZLWI010000006.1:0-20768 GCA_964563525.1 uncultured Lachnospiraceae bacterium
AAGAAAAAGAAAACGAAGAAGAAGAAAAGAAAATTAATATCATTATAGAACAGGCAAAAGAAGTTAAGAAAGAAGCAAAAAAAGAAGAAAAAGTTCAAATAAAAGAACAGAAAACAGATGATAAAGAAAAGAAGAAATAATTTATGAGAAAATCTTTTTTAAAAAATGCAGAATGGATAGTACTTTTAAGTAGTATAGTTCTGTTAGGGATAGGATTAATAGGTTTATACTCTGCAACTAAAAATGCTGAATTAGAAGCTTTCTACAAACAGATACAATGGTTTTTAATCAGCATTCCTTTTTTAATTATATTCATATTTGTAGATTATAAATATATAGCAAAGTTTTCACCAATATTATATTTAATAATGATTGGTCTGCTTATAGGAGTGCTTTTTACAGCACCAATTAATGGAGCTAGAAGTTGGTATACAATATCTAGTTCTTCTTTTCAACCATCAGAACTTGCAAAAGTTTTTGTTATCATATTTATTTCGTATGTAATATCCTTATTTCAATTAAAAGGTAAGGGAGAGATAAATAAAATCCATAAACTTTTTGCAGTAATTCTTTTAGTAGCAATACCAATGGGACTAATAATACTACAACCAGATTTTGGAACATCTATTACATATATTGCTTTATTTATATTCATATTATTTACAGCGGGAATAGGTAAAAGATATATTATTCCAGTAGCAATTATAGTTGTAGTTGGACTAGTAATGATGTATAAGGTAGTATTACCTAAATATGCGCCATATGCCTTAAGAAGAATAGAAGTTTTCTTAAATCCTGGTATAGATCCAAGAGGAGATGGATATAATGTTATACAATCAAAATTAGCTGTTGGATCTGGATATATATTTGGTATGGGAATAGGAAAAGGTAATCAAACTCAATTAGGATATTTATACCCTAAAACAACAGATTTCATATTTTCTTTAATATCTGAAGAATTAGGATTTGTAGCTTCTGTTTCCATTGTTATAATTTATGTCCTCTTAATATCTAAAGCTATACAAATATCTAGAACAGCAAAAGATAATTTAGGAGCATATATTGCTATAGGAATAGCAGGAATGTTTTTCTATCATATGACTCAAAATATAGCTATGACAATAGGACTTTTACCGATAACAGGAATACCACTTCCATTTGTTAGTTATGGTGGTTCATCTTTAGTTACAAATTTTATATGTATTGGATTATTAATAAATATTAGTGGTAGAAGACAAAAAGCTATATTTAATTTAGACAATCATTAATAAGGATGTATTTAGATATATGAATAAATATATACAGAAAATAAAAATAGGGAATATAGAATTAAAAAATAATATTTTAATTGCACCAATGGCAGGTATTACTGATAAAGTATTTAGAGAAATAACAAATAAATATGGAAATCCTGGTGCTAGTACAATTGAAATGGTATCTGCAAAGGGTGTTCAATATCAAGATCATAAAACCTTAAATATGATTCAAATATATAAAGGTGAATATCCTAAAATAATACAAATATTTGGCTCAGATGTTGAATCTATGGTATATGCTGCAAAATTTTTAGAACCATATGCAGATATTATTGATATAAATGCTGGATGTCCAATGACTAAAATAACTAAAACAGGAGCAGGAGCTGCACTACAGGGTAATTTATTAAATTTAGAGAATATATTAAAAGCAGTAGTAGAGTCTGTAAATATACCAGTAACACTAAAAACAAGAATAGGATATGATAAAAAAATATTAATTGATGAAATATTAGAAATATGTCATAGAACAGGAGTTTCAGCACTAACCATACATGGCAGATTTTTAGAGCAAATATATTCAGGACCTGTAGATTTTGAGACAATAAGAAGAGTAAAAGAAAAAGCAAAAATACCAATTATAGCAAATGGTGGAATATTTACATTAAAAGATGCTATAGAAATGTTTGAAAAAACTAATGCAGATGGAATAATGTTAGCAAGAGGTGTAATTGGTAATCCGTATTTAGTAAAAAACATATTAGAAAATAAAGAAATAGAAATATTAAATAAAGAGAAAATAGAATTACTTAGAGAACATTTTAAACTATTAAAGGAATATAGAGGAGAAGAAAGAGCTTCAAGAGAAATTAGAAAATTTATATGTTATTATACAAAAGGCTTTGAGTCAGCATCTAAAGTAAGAGGAAATATAGCTAGTGTAATAAATGAAAAAAGTTTTGAAGATTTAATTCAAGTATTTGAAGGCCTTACCTTGAAGTAAATGAATAAATAGAGTATAATATGTTGTATTAACAAGATATTTACATGTTTTTTTAAAAAAACATAGAAGTATAAAATAAAATAAAAAGGAGGATATAATGAAAATATCAGAACTGAAAAAAAATCTTGACAAATATTTAGAAAAAAGTGTTCAAGTTCAGGGATGGATTAGAAGTTTAAGATCAACTAAAAATGTTACATTTATAGACTTAAATGATGGTTCAAACTTTGAAGACCTACAGGTGGTATTAGATAATAATTTAAATAATTTTGAAGAAATTTCTAAATTAGGACTATACTCATCAATTGAAGTAAAAGGAGTTGTTAAGAATAATAATCAAAACATTGAAATACAAGCATCTGAAGTTAAAGTATTAGGATCTTCTGATAAAGATTATCCTCTACAAAAAAAGCAACATAGTTTTGAATTCTTAAGAACAATTGCACATTTAAGACCAAGGACAAAAACATTTAGAGCAGTATTTAAAATAAGATCTGTTGCATCAATGGCAATACATGAATACTTCCAAGATAGAGGATTTATCTATGTACATACACCAATATTAACAGGATCAGATGCAGAGGGGGCAGGAGAAATGTTTACTGTAACAAGTCTAGACTTAAATGATTTACCAAAAACAGAAGATGGTAAAGTAGACACAACAAAAGACTTCTTTGGTAAACCTGCACATCTAACTGTTTCAGGGCAACTAAATGTTGAAGCATTTGTACATTCATTTAGCGATGTTTATACATTTGGCCCAACATTTAGAGCAGAAAACTCAAATACAGTAAAACATGCATCAGAGTTTTGGATGATTGAACCTGAAATGGCATTTGCAGATCTTAGTGTTAATATGGAAGTTGCAGAAGGAATGATGAAATACATTGTTAAAAAAGTTTTAGAAGAATGTAAGGAAGAAATAGAATTCTGTAATGAACATGTTGAAAAAGGATTAATTGATAAACTAATTAATGTTAGAGATTCTGAATTTGCTAAAATTACATATACTGAAGCAGTAGAGTTATTACAAAAAAGTGGACAAAAATTTGAAATAGTTCCAGAATGGGGAATAGACCTAGGAACAGAACACGAAAGATATTTAGCAGAAAAAATATTCAAGAAACCTGTTTTTGTAACTAACTATCCAAAAGGTATTAAAGCTTTCTATATGAAACAAAATGATGATGGTAAAACAGTTGCAGCAATGGATTTACTTGTACCAGGAATTGGCGAATTAATGGGTGGAAGTCAAAGAGAAGAAAATTATGATAGATTAATAGACATAATTGAAAAAAATGGTCTAGACTTTGCAGAATATGAATGGTATGTAGATTTTAGAAAATATGGAACAGTAGTACATTCTGGTTTCGGATTAGGATTTGAAAGATTAGTAATGTACATAACTGGAATGGAAAATATTAGAGATGTTATACCATTCCCAAGAACACCAAAACATTGTGAGTTTTAAATAAAAAAGACTAGTTAAACTAGTCTTGGTGACGAAGGTGTGATTCGAACACACGACCGTACGGGTATGAACCGTATGCTCTAGCCAACTGAGCTACTTCGCCATATAGATTAATTATAAGAGAAAGTAGAGAAAAAGTCAAGATGGATAAGGCCTTAATAGAAGCAACTCTTTTCTTAGCTGGAGATCCAATAGATTTAGATTCTATTTCTAATATTATACAAAAAAATAAAAGTGAAACTAAGAAAATATTAGAAGAAATGATAGAAGATAGAAAAAAAGAAGAAAACCGGATTAGAAATTGTTAAAATTAAAGATAAATATCAATTAGTTGTTAAAGACATATTATATGATAAATTATCACAATTTTTTGACACTAGAAGGCCATATTCATTATCTAATGCAGCAATGGAAGTATTATCAATTATTGCATATAATGAAAACATAACAAGAGCACAAATAGATGCAATAAGAGGAGTTAATTCAGATGGTGTAGTGACAAGACTACTTGATTATGAACTAATTGAAGAATCTGGTAAAACAGATAAACCTGGTAAACCAATGGGTTATATAATAACAGATAAATTCTACTTAACTTTTGGAATAAATTCTAAAAATGAATTACCAGTATTACCAGAAATTGATCTAGAAAATTTAAAATTAGAAGAAAATAATTAAATATAAAGTCAAAGATTTAACTAAAAGACAAGCCAATAAAGCTTGTCTTTTTAGATTTTAAAGTAAAATAATTTTATTGACAAAAATGGTGATTAATAATAAAATATATTTGCAAGTGATTTGCAATTATATCTTTAATGAGGGAAAAATGAAAAATAAATTAAAAATAATTATTCCAATAATAATATTAGTGTTTTTAGCTCTTTTTATCTATGGATTTATTAAATATCAGGAAAAAAGAGAAAGAATTGGAAATAATAAAATTAAAATTATAACAACAATATTTCCAACATATGATTTTACTAAAAATATTTTAGGCGATAAAGGGGATGTAGAGTTATTATTGAAACCAGGTGTTGAACCACATGCTTTTGCACCAACTCCAAATGATATTAAAAATATAAATAATGCAGATATATTTATTTATACAAATAATGTGATGGAGCCTTGGGTATCTAAAATAGTAAAACAAGCTGAAAAAGAAGGTGTAAAAATCTTAGATGTAAGCAAAGGTATCGATGTTCAGATAAATAAACACAAACATGAAAATGCAAATGAATTTACAAATGAAAATGATTCTCATTGTTGTGAAGAAGATCATGAATATGAAAATATTTCCATGATAGATCCACATATTTGGGTTAATCCTGAATTTGCTAAACAAATTGTTAAGAATATTTTAGATGAGGTTGTTAAAGCAGATAAAAATAATAAGGAATATTATAAAGAAAATGCTGATAAATATTTAGATGAATTAGATAAATTAGATAAAGATTTTATTGATATGTTTAATAAAAGTAAAATAAAGGAAATAGTATTTGCTGGACATGTAACATTTTCATATTTTGCAGACAGATATGGTATAAATATTGTTTCAGTATATTTAGGTTTTTCACCTGATGCAGAACCATCAGTAAAAAAGATTGCTGAAATAATGAAACATGTAAAAGAACATAAACCTAAGTATATTTTTCATGAAGAGTTAGTCAATCCAAGAGTTGCTAAATTAATATCTGATGAAACAAAAGCAAAAGTAGAGATGCTTCACGGACTACACAATCTAACTAAAGATGAATTTGCAGAAAATAAAACATATTTAAGTATAATGAGAGAAAATATGGAAAAATTAAGAATAGGACTTAAGTAAAGGAGTTTAAATGAATATTTTAGAAGTTAAAAATTTAACTGTAAAATATAATGATAAAATAGTATTAAATAATATTAATTTAACAGCTAGTAAGGGTGATTTTATTGGTATTGTCGGTTGTAATGGTAGTGGAAAAACAACTTTAATAAAATACATATTGGGATTACTTAAAAGTGAATGTATTTCTAAAAATAGTAAATTAGTTAAGAAGGATATTTTAAATGAAAATGGTAATATATCTTATGTTTCTCAGAATACAATTGGAGTATATAAGATGTTTCCAGCTAAAGTTGAAGAAATTATTTTAATGGGATTACTTTCTAAAAAGAAAAGCCTTTTTTATACAAAAGAAGATAAAGAAAGGGCAAAAAAATTAATGGAAGATTTAGGAATACTGAGTTTGAAGAATAAAAAAATAGGTGAATTATCAGGTGGAGAAAAACAAAAGGTATATATTGCTAGAGCATTAATTTCTGATCCACAACTTTTAGTTTTAGATGAACCTTTATCTGCTATTGATGAGGAATCACAAGAAAAAATATACAATATTATTCATAGAGCAAATAATAATGGAACAGTTATTATTATGATTTCACATGATATTGATGAAATAGTTAAACATGCTAATAAGATAGTGTTTTTGGATAATGAATTAAGATATTTTGGTGATACCAAAGGATATGTTGAATGTCATGATTGTAAGGGAGAAATATAATGGATGGAATTTATGAAATATTATCATATTCTTTTATACAGAAAGCATTGGTAGTTGGAATACTAATAGCTATATCTTCTGCAATATTAGGAATATTTCTAGTATTAAAAAAGTATTCAATGATTGGAGATGGATTATCACATGTAGGTTTTTTTGCTGTTGCTTTAGCATTAATTTTAAATCAATCTACAATATTAATTTCTATTCCTATTGTAGTAACATCTTCATTGATAATTAAATATTTAACTAAAAAAGGTGATTTAGATGGTGATGCAGCTATTGCAATGATTTCATCTTCAGCAATGGCATTAGCAATATTTATTATATCAATAACTAAAGGAATGAATGCAGATATTAATTCATATTTATTTGGATCAATACTTGCTATTAATAATTTAGAATTAATATTATCAATTGTTCTATCAATTATAGTTATTATTTCAATAGTTTTTTTATATAATAAGTTCTTTGCAATAACATATGATGAAGAATTTTGTAAAGCTATTGGAATAAAAGTAGATAGATATAATAATATATTATTAATATTAACATCAATTGTAATTGTTTTAGGAATTAAAATATTAGGTTCACTACTTATTTCTTCTCTAATAATATTTCCTGTTATTTCAGCTCTTAGAGTTTCAAAATCATTTAAAAACACAATATTAATAGCAATATTAATTTCAATTATTTCTGTTATTTTAGGAATATTTGTCTCAGGAATGGCAAATGTGCCAACAGGTGCAACAATAGTATTAGTAAATCTTGCAATTTATATAATATTATCAATAATTAAAACTATTAGAAAATAGGAAGGGAAATAGATGAATAATATGAAAAATATAAAAGATAAAGATAAATTAAGAGCTTTAGATTTTAATAAATTTAATTTAAGCAAAACAAAACAAAGAGAAAGAATATATAATTTGTTAAAATTTAGTGAAAGACCATTATCAGCTGAAGATATATTTGAATTACTAGAAAAACAAGATTTTAAAATAGATTTATCTACAATATATAGAACATTAAATGTTTTTGAAGATAGATCTATAATTAGAAAAGCACTAGAAGATATAGATAAGTCAGTATTGTATGAAATAGAAGATAATCATCATAATCATTATCTTTTATGTAATATCTGTAATGGATTAGAAGAGATTAATATGTGTCCATTACAAGATATGAAGAATGAAATAGAGAAACAAAAAGGCTTTATAATTGATTATCATAATTTAACAATTAGAGGTATTTGCAAGAAATGCTATAAAAAGCAATAATATTAACTGTAAGAACTCCCTTAAATAAGGGAGTTCTTTTTAATCTTTTTTGTTATATTTTTTATAATATTTCTTAGTTGTTTCAAATGATAAAATATAGAAGAATATATGCTTTTATTGTTGAAAAAAGAAATTAAACAATATATAATTAACATAGAACAAGAATGTTAGGAGATAAGTTATGATAGAGAAAGTTAATCCAGAAGATAGAAAAGCTTATGCAGAAGTTGATTTTATTATTCATAATATGAATGAGAAGTATATTAACATGTTGCCCAAGAAAATGATTACATTCTTCCAGGAAGTTAAAGATCATGATTATAAAGTGGAGATTGACACAAAAAAACCTCTATATGAACAATCATTACAGAATTATACTTTTGATTTGCTTAACATTTTAAATTTAAATTATTGGTGTAAAGATGAAGAAAAGAAGAGAGAAATATTAAGTATGCTTTCTGACTCAGAAGCTGAACCAAAATTTGAAGAACAAATGAAAAGTAATCTTTTTACAGAGATTAAAGATGAAAATAAAAATAATAAATAGGAAGTAATTATGAAAATGAAGAGAAAGCTAAGTTTAGCGATATTAATTACATTTGTATTTATTTGTTTAATTTCAGTTAATGTGTTTGCGACAGTATCTACTTATACAAACAATGAAATAGAACCAAGAACAACTACACAGAATCAAACTACTGAAATGCCAATAAATACAAATCAACAAGAACAAAATAAGACAGTAAAAGGAGATGGAGCTCTTCCTGAAAAACAAAAAACTGAATTATTAAATCTTAAAGAAACATCAAGAACTTCTTTAGAAAAATACAAAGCAAAATTTAAAAATAATGCAATATATGGAACTATTGGATATATTTTAAATATAGTTAGATTAACATCTATACCTTTCTTTGTAATTGGGATTTTAATAAGTATAGTTTATGAATATATTGTTGGAATGAAGAGAAGAGAAATGGTTAGAAAAGGAAGAGGGCTTAGAATCACAATGATTTCAATATTTGTAGTTGCACAAATATTACCTTTGATTTTTGTAATTGTAATTAAATTTTGGGGGAACTAAAGATGAAAGTTTTGTTTGCTGTAAATAATGAAAGTATATCAGAAACAATAATTAAAAAATATCAAAAGATCTATGGAGAACTATTAGAATATAAAAATGTCTATTACTATAATGCTATTGTCAAAGAGATACAAAAAGAAAAAGACTATAATATGATAGTGATTAGTGAAGACTTAGAGACTATATCTTCTGTAGATAAAAGTAAGGCTGATGTCTTTATTTTAGACAAGTTAGAAAAAATTATTGATGTATTTAATGTTGAAGAAATTAATCCTATACCTATATTATTTATTTCAAATGAAAAAAGAGTTATTAAAGATGAAATAATTCCAAATATGTTTAATTTTGGAATTTATGATGCTTTAGTAGGAAAAGATAGAACTATTACAAAGATTTGTGAATTAATCAATTCACCAAGAAGTGAAAAACAAGCCAGAGAATACTATGGATTAGGAACTATTGCTAGTCCAGGAGTTGAAAAAGAAATAGTTAATTTAAAAGAAATTAATAATATTTTAAGACATTATAAAAAAATTATATCAACACCAGATAGATTTAGTGCTAGTTTTGATAGAATTGTTGCACAATATGATGATATACAATTAAAGTATATTATAGATAGATTACCAGTTGAGGTGAAAAAGGTATTAGAACAAGAAAATTCAAAATATAAAGAAGTTTTAAACTTAAAAAAAGAAGATATAAAACTTAAAGCACCTATAGTAACTGAACCAGTGATAGAAGAAAAACAAAAGATAGTTATTCCACAAGAGATTAACAGAAACAAAGAAGTACAAGGAATAAAACTTGCACCTAAACCAGAAATAGAAGAGAAAATTGAAGAACCAGTAGAAGAAACATTTATTCCTGGGATTGAAGATAATACTACAAAAGAAGAACCAATAATAGAAAAAAAGTTTGATAAGATCACAGTACCTGAAATTGAAGAGGAAAAATTAGAAGAGATAGTAATTGAAGGAAATGATGATGACATTGATATATTCCCAGAAGAAACAGCAGATGATGACTTTATTCCTATTTTTGGAGATGTTGAAATAGAAGGATTAGAAGAAACTGAAGAAAAAGATGAAGATATAAAAATAGATTTAGATTTAAAATCTGAGGATGTTTCTTTAGAAGTAAGTCAATTAGATAAAGATGATATTAATATATTTGGTGATGAATTATTAGATTCAGATAATTTTATACCAACTTTTGAAGATGAAACTACAGAAGAGTCTGAACCAGAAGAAGTAATTTTAGATAATGATCCTATAATTACAATGCCAGAAGAAGAGCCAAAGATTAATATTTTTGATGAACCAGCAGAAAAAATAGAAACAAAAGAAATAGTTACACAAAGTAAAAAAGACTTTGTTGTTCCGGATTTATCTGCAGTATTATCACGAGATAAGAAAATTGTAATTTTTGTTGGAACAAGTAAAAATGGTACATCTTTCTTAGTTAATTCTTTGGGAATGATGTTTGCTTCAATAGGAATTAATACAGCAATTTTAGATATGACTAAAAATAGAAATAGTTATTACTTATCAACTAAGAATGATGAAAGATTAAGACAGATAGCTGTAGATTCAATATCTAAATTAAGAGAAGGAATAGCAATGGGAGTAGAAGTAGTTAGAGGTTTAACTATTTATACTGCCTTACCTGGCTATAAGGATAATTTTGCAGATTCTGATAAGATATTATCAACATTAGCAAAAAATTATTCATTAGTGTTAATAGATGCAGATTTTGATACAAATTTCGGATATTTTGCTACAGCACAAGAAATATATTTAGTACAATCTTTAGATGTACTTACAATACAGCCACTTACAGCATTTTTAAAAGAACTTTTAGATGCAGGAGTTTTAACAACAGAGAAAACAAAGGTAATATTAAATAAAGAAGTTGCAGTAAGAGGTTTGACTAGAAAGATATTAGTTGGAGGAGTATCAACATACAATGATCCAGCTATGTCTATAATGACAAATTTATTTGATAGAAATCAAGTACAAGTTTGTTCTATACCATTTGATCAGAATGTTTATTCTAAATATTTGGAAAATATTGTTGAATGTAAATTTGATATATCAGGATATCCAAAGAAATTTGTTGAGGCTTTAAAAGTTTTAGCAAATATGGTTTATCCATTAATTAGTAAACAAAGAGATGTAAGTCTTGGAGGAGGAAGTTCACAAATGACTCCACCACCAACAAGTACAGGACCATTTTCTAATGATATGTCTTCAACACTAGATCAAATGAGAAGAAGATTATAGTAAAGTAGAATAATTAAGTATAGGGAGAGAAATGCCAGAAATATTATTTTTAATAATTTTAATAATCATTGTAGTAGTTTTAATCTTATATAATCTATATATTAAGAAAAATTTTAAGACTGTAGAAAAATCTAGAAAAAGATTAGATGATTTATCTGTATTAAATGATTTAGTTAAAATAACAGGTAGTCTTAAACCTGTTAATGAAAAATTAAATAATATAAATGATATATTAATACAAAAATATAGTATTGATTATTCTTCTATAATAATATTTGATGGTAAAAGTTTTGTTGCTAAAGCAAGTAATTTAGATAAAAAGAATAAAGCCTTTATTGAAAAAATATATACTAATCCAATATTTGCAGAATCAATTCAAACAAAAGAAGCAAAATATATAACAGTTGAAAATCCTACAGATAATTTATCATATTTAGAAGAAGAAAAGGCAAGGGCTAAAACTGCTGTTTTCTTTCCACTATATATTGAAGCAGTATTTGTTGGTTTCTGGTTAATTGAATCTAGAATAAATAAAGGTTTTCAAAATTTAGATATGCAAATAATGATGGAAGTCAAATCTAGAATATTAGATATAATAAGAACTATGTCTTATCAAACTTCTATGGAAAACATGGTTAAAGATGATCTATTTTCTGAACTTAAAACTTATGAATATTTAATGACACAAGGTAAAATCGAATTAGAAGCATTTAATGAATCAACTGTTATGATGTATAGAATTGCAAATATTGAATATATTAATGAAAAATTTTCAAGACATGCAGGTAATATGACAATAACAAATGTGACTAAAGCTATAGAACATGTTTTAAAAGAAGAAAAACTATCAAATGTTTTCGTTAGATATAGTGGACCAAAGTTTGCAGTAGCTTTTCCAGGAAAACTACCAGAGGAATTATCTTCGGTTTTTGAAAGAATTCATATAGCAGGTGAATGTTTACTATTACTAGAATCTGAAGTAGAACAAGTACAAAGAGATGAAGTAGAGAGTTTTGATACTTTAGTTGATTTAATAGATGATAAAGATAATAAAACAGAAGATAAGAAGAAAAACAAAAAAACAGAAAAAGAAAAAGAAGATGAAGACAATGAAATACAAGCTAGATTAAATATAGTTGCTGCAAAATATTATAGGGGCACAGGTTTAGAAATGCTTTGTAAAGAATTGGAAGATTTTCTAGAAGAAACAAATGAAGAAACTTCTATTACAATATTATAGAAGATAAATACCATTAAATAATATACTTAAAGATATAATATTTTATTATATAAGGAGGAGGAGAGTAGATGGTTTCAGATAAAACAATGAAATATGATGCACAAGAATCAAATGAGGAGTCTAATAAAGAAATACTTAAAGAAGTATATGCTGCATTGGTAGAAAAAGGATATAATCCTATTAATCAAATAGTTGGATATATATTATCAGGTGATCCTACATATATAACTAATCATAAAGATGCCAGAGCTTTAATTAGTAAAATAGAAAAAGATGAGTTATTACAACAAATGATAACTACATATTTAGGATTAGATTAAAATGAGTATTTTAGGCATTGATTATGGTGACAGACGAGTAGGATTTGCTAAAACAGATTCATTAGGTATAACTGTACAAGGATTATATACTTTTGAATATGATGGTAATGATAAAAAAATATTAAAAGAATTAGATAAAATAATTGGTGAAAATAATATTGAGATTATAGTTGTTGGAATGCCATATAATATGGATGGATCAAAGGGTTTTAGATCTGAGAAAACAGAAGATTTTATTCATAAATTAAAATGCAAATATAATAAATTAAAAATAGAAACAGTAGATGAGAGACTTACAACAGTTATGGCAAATAAAACAATGAATTTCTTAAATACGAAGAGTTCAAAAAAGAAAGATATTGTTGATACATTATCAGCTGTATATATTTTAGAAGACTATTTAAAGAGAGTTAGCCCCCAAGACTAATTTGAGAAAATATAAATAAATAAGTATATATAGTTGTAAAAGCAATATTAATAATATAATATAATAATTAAGAAACCGAAAGGAGAAAGATTATGAGTGATAAAGAAATATTAGAAGAGGATGAATTAACAGAAGAGGATAGCACAATTATACTATTAAGTGACGAGGATAATAATGAGATCCCGTTTGAGTTCTTAGACTTAGTTGAATATGAAAATGGAGAATATGTAGTATTACTACCATTAGAAGAGTCAGAAGAAGATGATGAAGTAATAATTTTGAAACTAGAAACAACAAATGAAGAAGAAGAATCATATATTGGTGTTGATGATGAAGAAGTTTTAGAAACAGTATTTGAAATTTTTAAACAAAGAAATAATGATAGATATAATTTTGTAGACTAAAAATAAAAAATGGAAAATTGGGGGAGTGAAATACTCTCCTTTTGTTTTTGGAGGAAGAATGGAATTAATAAGTTACCTATTTTCAATGTTTGCGGTATTTTATTGGATATTTAGATTAGTAGTTTCTTTCGCACCTAATATAGGTATAAATCTACCAATAGTAGCAATTAATCCAATAGCTGAAATTATTCTTTTATTTATATCAATCTTAGGTTTAATTGGTATATTTAAAAGAAAACTATTTTTAACAGCAATATATTTAGCAGGATTTTTTGGATATTATGCTTATGAAATTTTTAATATTATAAATTCTGGTGAAGCAATTATAGGAACAAATCTACAAAATATAGTAATATTTTCTGTAGGTATATTAATTGCTTTAGCTAACTTTCTGGATGTATTATTTAATAAAGAAAGAAAAGGACCAACTAAAGATAAGAAAATTGACTGGTACTATGAAGAAGGTAAATATGAAAGAGAAGTTGATGATAGAACAGATAAAAATAGATATAAGATTAAGTGATTAGGAGAACTATTTATGGCAGAAAATAAAACAACCATTAACTGGTATCCAGGACATATGTTTAAATCAAAAAAAGAATTGCAAGAGGATATTGCAGTTACAGATATTGTAATTGAATTATTAGATGCAAGAATTCCTTTTTCATCTAGAAATCCACAGATTTATTCAATGACTGAAAATAAGAAAAGAATTATTATATTAAATAAAAAAGATCTAGCAGATAATGAATATAATAAGTTATGGAAAGAATATTTTGCTAAAGAAGCAGCAACAATTTTAATAAACTCTTCAGAAACTAAAGAAGTAGAAGGGGTATTAAATATTGTTGATGAGATTATGGAAGATAAAATTAGAAAAGATAAAGAAAAGGGTATTAAATTTCCAATTATTCGTCTTATGATAGTTGGTGTACCTAATGTTGGTAAATCATCTTTTATTAATCGTCTTGCAAATAGAAAAACAATGGAAGTAGGAGATAAGCCAGGGGTTACTAAGAAGAAACAATGGATTAGAATAGACAATAATAAGGAATTATTAGACACACCTGGAATATTATGGCCAAGATTTGAAAGTAAAGAAATAGGATATAATTTAGCTTTAGTTGGTAGCATTAAAGATGGTATTGTTGATGAAATGGAGATGGCTTTAAAATTAATCGAGAAATTATTAATAAATTATCCAGATAATTTAGCTAATAGATATAATATATCAGAAGAAATAAAAGAATTATTAAAAGAGATTGAAGAATCAAAAGAAAATAGTAAATTCTCAACAATTTCTTTTAATATATTTAAAAACATAAATACATCAAAAATAGACAAACAAAAACTATATAAACTTTTATTATTAATTGGAGAGAAGAAAAATTTATATATGTCAGGACAAGTTATAGATGAAGATAGAGTTTGTAAAATGTTAATAGATGATTTTAGAAAAGGGAGAATTGGTAGAATCACATTAGAAACACCAGAGGGTAAAGATGTTTAATATAAGTAAGGATAAAGATGAAATAAATATGATGAATCCTTTAATTTGGGCATATATTGGGGATTCAATTTATGAAGTATATGTAAAACAAGGATTGATAGAAGAAACAGAATATAAGCCTCATAAATTACATTTACTAACCTCAACAAAGGTTAATGCTAAATCACAAGCTAAAACTTTAGAAAAAATAGAAAAATATCTAACTGATGAAGAAAAAGATATTGTAAGAAGAGGAAGAAATGCCAAGAATTATCATCTTCCTAAAAACACATCACCAGAGGAATATGCAAAATCAACAGCTTTTGAAGGACTTATAGGTTACTTGTATCTTACTAAAGATAATGATAGATTAAAAGAAATATTAAAATATACAGAAGAAGAATAAAAACAAGTAAACTAAAAAGAACAATAAAAATATAATAATAATAAAAAATATTAGGAGGAAATATGAAAATTAATATTGTAGCTAAGGATATTAAACCAACACAAGCAATTGATGAATTTGCACATAGAAAATTAGAAAGAATACAGAAATATTTCAAACAAGATCTTAATGTAGAGATTACTTTAAGAGAAGAAGGAAATGTTCAAATAGTTGAAATGGAAGTTGCAGTTAAAAGATTAATATTTAGATCAATAGCAGAAGAAAAGGATATTTATGCAGCAATAGATAAAAATATTGACATATTAGAAGGACAAATTAGAAAAGCTAAAACAATAAGAGAAAAGAGAAGAAAAGAAAGTAATCAAGATTTTGAAAGTTTTGAAGAGGAAGATTTTGAATCTGAAATAGAAGATGAAATTATTAGATATGCAACATATGATATCAAACCAATGGATCCTGAAGATGCTAAAATGATATTATCTGAGCATAAAATTCATATATTTATGCCATTTATTAATTTACAAACAGGAACAGTAAATGTTATATACAAATTAAAAGATGGTAAAAACTATGGTTTAATTGAACCAGAAGTATAAATTACTAAATAATATTATATTTGATTATTTAAAGAGAGGAAAACAATGTATAAATTAATTGCTATAGATTTAGATGGGACATTATTAAATGAATATAGTATGATTCCAGAGACTACAGTAGAAGTAATAAAAAAAGTTAAAGAAAAAGGGATAGAAATTGTTTTAGCTTCAGGAAGACCTGCAAATTCTATAATAACTTTTGCTAGAAGTTTAGGAATAGATAATTATTTAATTGCAGGAAATGGTGCATTAGTTTATGATATTCAAAATGATAAAAATATATTTGATGCTTTTTTTGATAAAAATCATGCACTACAAATAGCTGAGATATGTGAAGAAAATTCTATTTTCTATAATGCATATACTCAAAGGGATATAATTGCTAGTGCATTAAAATATAATATTTTAGCATATGAAAAAGAAAACTTAAATAAACCAGAAGGACAAAAAACTCATATAAATATTGTACCAAATATTAAAGAATACATTCAAAGTTCTGATTGTGATGAATATTTAAAAATGACTATATGTGATGAATCTAAAATAGTTTTTGAAAATATTTTAAGAAAGATGGAAGTAGTTCCTGATGTAGAAATATTAAAACCTGAATGGATGTCAAAAAAGTTTTTTAGATTTGGTAGTTCTGAATTTAGTATTGAATATTATTTCTCTGAAATTACAAAGAAAAATATTAATAAATGGGTAGCTTTAGAAAAACTAGCTGAAAGGTTAGGAATTAATAGAGAAGAGATTATTGCGATTGGTGATAATGTTAATGATGAAGAAATGATTAAAAATGCAGGATTAGGAATAGCAATGAGTAATGCAGCTGAAGAAATAAGAGAAGTAGCAGATTATATTACAGATTCATATACAAATGAAGGTGTGAAAAAAGCCTTAGAAAAATATATATTAATTTAAATAAAATAGGATAAAAGGAGATATTTTAAGCATGAATTTAGGAGTAGATATTGATGGAGTTATAACGAATATTCAAGATTATGTTTTTGAATATGGAACAAAATTTGCATATGAAAAGGGCTATGATTTAAAAGCAATCTCTAAATATACTTATGATTCTGTAGGAATATTTAATTGGAACAAAGAAGTAGATAATGAATTTTGGTATACTATTTTAGAAGAATATTCAAAAAATGAAAGACCAAGACTTTTAGCATCAGAAGTATTATATAAATTAAAAGAAGATGGCTGGAAAATACATTTAATAACAGCGAGATGTTCTATGAAAGAAGAAGACATTAAATCAAATAAGATAGAAAGAGTACTTACTAATTGGTTAGAAGAAAATGATATTCCATATGATGTATTAGAATTTTCTGGTAGTGATAAAAGGGAAGCATTAAAAAATTATAATATAGATATTATGATTGAGGATAGTCCTAAAAACATAGAACAATTAAGATCAATTTGTCCTATTATAGTTTTTGATGCTATGTATAATAAGGAATGTGTAGGTGAAAATATTGTTAGAGTTAATTCTTGGTATGAAATATTATACTATTTAAGAGAAATATCAAATGGAGAATTACATTTATAATACAAGATTAAACTACAATATTAGTAACAATAGTAATTATAAAAACAATAACAATAACAATAATATTAGAAAATATATTAAGAAAGAAAAGCTTTTAAAAGATATAAAAGGAATATTATAAATGAAAAGGAATAAAATGGAAATAATAGTTTTATTAATTCTTTTATTTTTAGTCTATATATTATGGGATAATCTTAGAATAAGTATTAGAAAAGTTGAAATAATAGCTACTGAAGATGGCAGTAATCATAAAATAGTTCATATTTCTGACTTTCATTGTAGAATATGGGGTAAAAATAATTCTTATTTAGTAAATAAAATAAAAAGAATAAATCCTGAATATATTTTAATATCAGGTGATTTATTAGATTGTAGAATTGATAGTACTATTGCAGCTGAAAGACTTTTAGAAGATTTAAATAAAATAGTAAAATCAACAATTGATAATCCTAAAATAATATATGTTTATGGTAATCATGAAAAAGATAAATCAGATGAATACTTAGATGAGTATGAAAAAATGTTAAAATCTAAAAAAGTTTTATTACTTAAAGATGAAATTTATTCATTTAACTTAGATGGTAAACAAGTTAATATTATAGGTTTAGATGATAATATAAGGGAATTAGAGATTAATATATTATCAAAAAGAGAAAGTAATAGTATAAGTTTATTTGAAAGTATCGGGAGAAATTCGGAATACAATAAAGAGAATCTTAAGATGATTGCTGAAAAATTATCTAATATATTTAGAAAAAATGAGAACAAATTAAAAAACGGATACAATATTCTTATTTCACATAGACCTGAGGCATTTAAAGAGTATTCTAAGCATAATATTAATTTAGTTTTAACAGGTCATGCACATGGTGGACAAGTAAGAATACCATTTATAAATATGGCACTAGTAGCACCACATCAAGGTTTTTTACCTAAATATACTAGTGGTCCATATAAAGAAAATAACACTTTAATGTATGTAAATAGAGGATTGGGTAATTCAACAATTCCTGTAAGAATTTTTAATGCATCTGAGTTTATAGAAATAGATTTTAAAATTTAATTAAAACCATATAGACCTTATTAATATAGTGCTATGAGACAATGGAAATTCATTATTTAGTTTGATTTATAATATCTAGCATGATAAAATATAATCATGAAAAATAAAATTTTGAATATGTTTAAAAGTGATAATAAGTGTAGTTTTATAAAAATATTTAATTTTGTGTTAATAAATGTTTTTAGAGCTATACTTCTTTTTATGCTAATTGATTCAATTATTAGTGGCAATAAGGACAGAATATTATTAGTTGCACTGACTTCATTAACATCTTTTTATAGAGAATATATAAGAATATTAACAAAAGTTAAAATATCTGATGGAATGCAAGTAATCACAACAACTTTTATAATACTATCAGCATTAATTGGTACATTAATGGGAGTATACAATACGGTGATTTGGTGGGATACTTTATTACATACAGTTTCAGGAATTATATTAACATTTTTTGGTTTAATGATGTTAGCAGTAATGAGAGATAAAAATAAAAACTTAAGATTTTCAATAGGTTTAATAATACTTTTTGCTTTTCTTTTTTCAATGACTGCAGGTGTAATTTGGGAATTAATGGAATTTTCTGCAGATACATTTTTAGGTATGGATGCACAAAGATCTCAACCGCCTGCAACTAATCGGTGTATTAGATACAATGATAGATATTGTTGCTAATACTACAGGTACATTAATAGCTGTAATACCATTATTTTTTTACTTTAGAAAAAAAGATGAAGATCAAATACATAATATTTTAGATGAATGGTTCATAGTACCAAAAAATAAGACAGATAAGAAAAAAACAAGTAAAAATAAAAAAAACAATAAAAAAAGTAAAAACATATAGGAGGAAATATGAAAAAGTTTTTTATAGTATTAATAATATTTATATTATTAATAGCAGTTTTAGGAGGAATATTCTTCTTAATAGATAAGAGTGAATATTATAGTAAAGGTAAGACTGTATTTACATTAAAAGAAGATATGGGTTATGGTATTACAAGACATATTGGATTAGGATATGTAATGTATACAAGAAACACAGGTTTTCCAACAAATCCTAATGATAATATTATTTCGACATGGTTTAATACTATGTCTAGAGATAAGGCAATTGATGATTTGTTAGGAGATAAGAAGACTACAATAAATTTACATTATTTAAATAGTGAAATTGTAGAATATTATACAAGTTTAATAATGAGTGATTTAAATAAGAATTCATCAAAATTTAATTTAGATGAAATTAAAACTATTTATATAAATATTAATAATTTTGAAGATTTAAAAACAGGTAAGAAGTTAGAATCAGATACTATAACAGCAATTATTAGTCTTTTAAATTCTAAACTGGAAAGTAATGAAATAAAAGTTGTAAATATGTCATTTACTGAAATAGAGAAAAACAATGAAATATATTCAGCATTATTAAAGAATATAAAAGATGGCATATATGTTGGTATAAATAGAATTAGTAATTTAAACGAAATAGATATTAAAATACATAAATCAAATTTAAATTCAGTAACAACTAGATATAAATATGATTTAAATAAACTTGCAGAAGATCCAGTAGATTTCAATATATTTACTGAAGTAAATTAGGTGTAAAATGAATAAAAACTTAGAAGGTAGAACATTAAGAGATAGTATCTTAAATAAATTAAAAAAATATATATCAGAACAAAAACTAGATATTTCTTTTACAATTATCTCAGTTGGAGATAATGAAGCATCTAAAATATATATTGCTCAAAAAGAGAAAGCGGCATTAAATATTGGTATTAGATGTGAAGTATTATCTTTTACTGATAATATACAAACTAGTGAATTAGAAGAAGTGATTAGAAAATTAAATAGTGATGAATCAGTTAATGGAATAATAGTTCAATTACCACTTCCTAGTCATTTAGATAAACAGCAAATTTTAAATACTATAGATTATAGGAAAGACATTGATGGTTTAACTAATATAAATTTAGGTAAATTATTAAATGAAGAAAAAGGAATATTTCCTGCAACAGCAGTTGGTGTTATTAAACTTTTAGAATACTATAATATACCTATAAAATCCAAAGATATACTAGTTATTAATAGAAGTACTTTAGTTGGAAAACCTTTAAGTTTAATGTTAGTAGATAAAGGTGCTACTGTAACAATTGCACATTCAGAGACAAAGAAATTAAATACTATATTAAAAAATTTTGATATTATAATATCTGCAGTAGGTAAGAAAGATTTAATAAAAGAAGAATTTGTGGATGAGAGAACAATACTAATTGATATAGGAGTAGATAGAGTAGATGGTAAGATATATGGAGATTTTGAAGAAAAATTAAAGCAAAGAAATATATC
>CAZLWI010000007.1:0-8111 GCA_964563525.1 uncultured Lachnospiraceae bacterium
ACAACAACTAATGAATATTTACCAATATTTATAGAATATGTAAATAGAGTAGATGAATCAAAAGGTGCCAATATGGGAGTAATTTCTGATTTACAGAAAGGAATAAATCTATTAAATAAAGATGATATTACTAATGCAACAAGATTAATATATGATGCAAGAGAAAAATTAGAAGGAGTATTTGAACCATATCAAATAGGAGAAACAAAAGAATCAGGTAATGCATTCTTTTTTGAAGAATAAAATGATAGTTTATGCAGATTTACATGTACATATTGGCAGATCAAGTAAAAATAAACCAATTAAAATAACTGGTTCAAAATCTTTAAATTTTGAAAATATAGCAAAAGAAAGTTTGCAAAGAAAAGGAATACAAATAGTAGGGATTGTAGATTGTGCCTCACCTTATGTAATAGAGGATATTGAAAACTTCTTAGAACAAGAAGATGCAATAGAGTTAGATAAAGGTGGAATCATATACAAAAATGCTATTTGTATTTTATTAGGTTCAGAAATAGAGACGACAGAGATAAGAGAAGATGGAAAGAAGGGATATGCTCATAGTGTATGCTACTTTCCTTTTTTAAATGATATAAAGAAGTTTTCTAATATAATGAGAAAATACATTAAAAATATAACATTAAGTACTCAAAAAGCAAATATTTCTGCATATGATTTAATTGATATAGTAAAAGAGTGTAATGGAATATTAATACCAGCACATATTTTCACACCACATAAATCTTTCTATGGAAATGTAGGAGATAGTTTAAAAAAAATATTTAAAGAAAAATATGATAAGATAAAAGCTGTTGAATTAGGTCTTAGTGCAGATAGCTTTTTAGCGGCAAAAATATCTGAATTAGATGAAAAAATATTTTTTACTAATTCTGATGCACATTCATTACCTAAGATAGCAAGAGAATATAATAAGCTTGAATTAGAAGATATATCATTTGAGTCTTTAGTTAAACTAATAAACAAAGAAAAGGATGAAAAAGGTAGAATAAATAATTATTTAATATCTAATTATGGAGTTGATCCTAAAATTGGTAAATATCATAGAACATTTTGTGAAGATTGTGAAAGTATTCTAATAAGCAATAATGGTAAATGTAGTAAATGTAATTCAAATAAAATTATTAAAGGTGTATATGATAGGATAGAAGAAATTAAAGATAGAGAAGAGATATCCAAATTAGCTAATGAAAAGAATGATAAGTATATTTATCAAGTTCCATTAGAATTTCTACCAGGTATAGGTAATAAAACATTAAATAAATTATTAGAAGAGTTTGGAACAGAAATGAATATATTACATAATATAGAATTAGATAATATTGAAGCAGAATTTGGAGAAAAGATTGCTAAACAGATTAGACATTTAAGAGAAAATAAACTAAAATTTAAATCAGGTGGTGGAGGGATATACGGTAAAATAGAAGCTTAAGACATGGGAAAATAAAAAGACCAGCATTGCTGGTTTTTAATTTTATTATATAAGTTTTATAATAAATTATAATTCAAGTTCTTTATCATTATCATTAGACTTTTCTTCTTCAATAGGTTCTATCAATATTTCAAAATCATCATCTATTTGTTTTTCATCAATTTGTTCTAATGAAGCAATAATTTGATCTTTTTCTTCAATATCAATCATTGTTTCTTCTTTTTCTGTAAGTTCAGCAACTTCATCTTTAATAAATTTTTCTTCTGTTATATCTATTGTTTTATCTTCTGTTTTTGTTTCTTTAACTTGATTTTCTAAATCTTCCTTTGTATTTTCTAATTCTAAATTTAAATCAATAAATCTTTCAAAAACATTAGTAAAGAATTTATCTCTAATAGGTCTGTGTTTTTTTAATCTTGAAGTAGCTTTTAGAAGTTGATCTCTAAATTCTTTTTTATCAGGGATATATTTCTCATCTATATCTGATAAGTATTCATCTATTTTTTCCTTATCTCTACTTATTAATATATCAATGAAATTAGTAAATATATCCTGAGGGATATCCTCTGATTTATCTTTAGGATCAGATAATAGTAAATCTTGATCATATTCAACTGTGTTAACAGTTTTAAGTTTTTTCTTTTTAACATCAAATTCATCTAAACTTTCATAAAGGTATTCAAAACTTGCAGTAAAATTATTCTTCTTATTAGCTTGTGAATTGATATCAACGAATTTAGTATATCCATATGGTATAAATCTATTATTTTCAACAGCAGATTTAGCTATTTTAGTTAAAACATCACTAATTTTAATTTCACTTTCTTTTTCTAAACTTTCTTGTACAACTTTTTGGAAATTATAGTATTTATTTTGATCTTCCCATCCAAAAGATCTAATTTCTTGTTCATCATAACCTAAGTTATTCATTAATAGTGAAAGAATATTATTAATATTACCTTTATATCCAAAAATATTAATATCTGGATAACTATCTTTTCTATCTAATATGTATTCTAATTCGTTTTCAGGAACTAAAATATATGAATTTTCTGGTATATTAAAACTTGAATCGAAGAAAGTATTTTCTGGTGCAGCAGAAACTAATCTAGACTTATCTAATTTATCAAAAGGAGACAAGACAGCATAATTTGAAATTGAATTCTTATCTATACAATTTATTGTTCCATGAATAGTTTGTTCTCCACTTTGAATTGTTAGTGATTTAAACATTTCACCAATTAAAGATTCTGTTTTAATTTGTTCTTTTAATTCTGATTTAGATTGAAACTCAGGTCCATTAGGTAATTTACTTGATTTATATATAAAGCAGAAATCAGACATATCTTGAAAATGAGTAGGGAAATTAGATAAAATTTTATCATTTTCCTCTAAAACGATATTTACATTATTTTCTTCTAAAATATTAATTGCTTTTTCAAAAGAATTAATACCAAGTTCATCTAAAGAATTTGCGGATTTATTAGTAATAATTTTTCTATTACTATTACCAACTTTTTGTTTACAATCAGCTATTTTGTTTTCTATAAATGCAATATTTTCCTCTAAAACAGGAATTCTTAGTTTATTTTCCTCAGCTGTTTTAATATACTCCTGATAATCTCTTCTTTGAGTAATATTTTTTTGAAACCAATTAAAATTACGAATAATATCAGGAGATCTTAAATTTCTTAGTTCTTGAGAAAGAGGTTGAAGTTTTTCCTCTTCAATCTCAAAGATTTCCTCATTAGCTTTATCAATTGTATTATATAAGTCTTGTTCAATTATTTCCTTGATATTTTTTAGCATTGCACCTTTCCTTCATATGATTTAATAATATCTTTTAAAGCCTTGAAATACAATGCTTACAATATTAAATGTTTGTAACATCTGTAACAAAGGTATATTAAAAATGTAAAATTACTTTAGGTATTTGCAAAAATATATTAAATGATAGTATAATCAAATCACACATATAATTATGTTAAAATTAATTTAATATTGCTTAAATTAAAAGATAGTATGAAGATATCTAAAGTTCATACTTAATAGAGGAGCTTATGATTACGAAAGAAAGTTTGAAAAAGGGTTTTAAAACGGTAATAGCAATTATTATGCTATTAGTATTGATATTTATTACTTTTTCTTCTAATGTACAAGCAGAAACAGCAAGAGAGAAGAAAGCTAGACTTGAAAAAGAAATTGCTAAAGCGAAAGCAAATCAAAAAGATGTAAAGGCAGAAATAACAAGATCTGTTTTAGCAATTATGGAGCTTAAAGGTCAGATTGCAGATAAAGATAGAGAAATTGCTGAATTAGAAGCAGAAATAAACGAAACTAAAAAAGAAGTTGATAAAATATCAGGAGATTTAGCAAAAGAAGAAGAAGACTATTTAAAACAAGAAGAAGTAGTTAAAAAAAGAATAACATTTATGTATGAATCAGGACAATTTAAAACTTGGGAAATATTATTAAAATCAAATGGAATTATGGACTTCCTTTCAAATTACTATATGTTACAAGAAATATCTAAATTAGATAATGAAATATTAAGTGAGTGTTCAAGAAATAAGAGAAAAATAGAAGTACTAAAAAAAGAATTAGAATCTAAGACTAAAGTTTTAAAAGATAACCAAGATAGAGTAGAGAAGTCTAAAATAGTACAAAAGAATTTAATGACATTAAAAGAAGCAAATGTTCAAAAATTAAACAAACAAGAAAAATCTATATTAGCTAAAATTGATGATTTAGCAGCACAAGAAAGAGCAGCAGAAAGAGAGATAGCAAGAGAATTAGCTAGTTATTTAGGAAATGCTCAATATGTTGGTGGAGAATTTGCATGGCCAGTACCAGGTTGTACATATATTTCTACATATTATGGAGATGGACCAGCACAAGGGTATTATTGGGCTGGACCTAGAGGACATCAAGGATTAGACATAGCAGATAGTAGAAATACTCCAATAGTAGCAGCAAATGCAGGTGTAGTAATATTATCTGAATATTATGGTGGATATGGAAATTGTGTAATTATTGATCATGGTGGTGGATATATTACTCTTTATGGACATGGTAATAAACGACTGGTTTCAAAAGGACAAATAGTTACAAGAGGACAAAGGATAATGTTAATGGGAGATACAGGATTCTCTTTTGGTGACCATTTACATTTTGAATTACTAAAAAATGCAAGAACATATGAGCCAAAAAAAAGAGTAAATCCTTTACCATATGTTACACATTAATAAATTAATTTTTTATATACTAAACTAATTTAAATAAAGAATATAAACAAAATAAAAAGAAGCAAAAGCTTCTTTTTTAGTTTTTAAATCACACATTCTGTTTATAATACATATCCAGCAATTGAGATAAAATGAAGTATGGAACCTAATAGTACAAAAAGATGAAATATTGAATGCATATATTTGATTTTCTTACCTATTATATAAAAGATTACACCTAAAGTATAAACTATTCCACCTAAAACTAATAATAGAAATCCAATTGGATGCATATTTTGTTTAATTATATTTATCTTAAATAATGCGGTCCATCCCATTAGTAAAAATGCTATATTTGAAAGTACTATAAACTTTCTAACATTTATTGAATTTAATATTGCTCCTATTGCAGTAGCAGCCCATAATATTCCAAATATTATCCAAGCAGATTTTGAGTCAATTGGTCTTAATACTTCTAATAAGAAAACGGTATATGAACCTGCAATTAATAGAAAGATTGAGATGTAATCAAACTTCCTAAATATCTCTTTAGCTTTATTTAGTTTAGGGCTTAGACCATGATAAATACTAGACATTGTATATAGTATCAACATAGATATAGAATAAATAATTGAAGCAAATATAGATACTGGATCACCTTTTTTTATAGAAAGATATAGAGTTGCAATTAGAGCTAAAACAGCTAATGCACCACCTACTATATGTGATACCATATTAAATATTTCTTCACCTTTAGTGTATCGAATAACAATATTTTCATTATTATTTTCTTTTATTTTACTTTCTTTATTTCTATCTTTTAGTTCTTGTTTTTCAAGTTTATGGTTATTTTTAAGTGATTTTATTTCGTTTTTTTGCTTTTTTCTTAATTCTTTCATAGTGAATATTCCTTTTCAATATTTTCTTTCTCAATATTTCTTTTGATTTTTTTAGTTGTTGTTTTAATAAATTCTCTTTCAGACAAAATTACACCTCTGATATACTTATATCTTGGTAAAGTTTTATTAATATTCTTAGTTTCATTTGAAAAATACTCATGTATTTCTTCTTCAGATTTATCTTTAAAGAAATCTTTATCATAATATATTGCGACATATATTTTCGTTTCACCACCAGCACCAAAACCTAAATTTTTATCACTACCAAATATAAATGGTTCAATAACACCATCTAATTTATTAAATAGGAACTCTAATTCCTCAGGGAATGCCTTTTTTCCATTAGGTAAAACAATCATATCTTTAATTCTACCAGTAATAAATAGGAACTCATCATCCAAATATCCAATATCACCTGTTCTAAACCAACCATCATTAGTAAAAGCTTCTTTAGTTTTTTCAGGATCTTTATAATATCCTTTTGTTACACTTCTACCTTTAACTAAGATTTCTCCTTCTTTACCTTTTTCTATTTGATTAATAATAGGATCATTCTTACTATATCCTAAATTGTCTACATAGTAATTTACTAAAGCTTCTTTATCTATCTTAAGTTCTGTATGCTCCATTAATATACCAACAGAACCTAATTTTTGCTTAGTATCAGTTTCTGCAGAAACAACAGGAGATGTTTCTGTTAAGCCATAACCTTGTATTGTTAAAATTCCAACTTCATTAAAGAATTTTAAAACTTTCACATCAAGAGAGGCTGCAGCTGAGATTATAAATCTCATATGTCCACCTAAACCATTAATTACACTTTTGAATAGTTTTCTTCTAATATCAATACCAATTTTTCTTAATCCGTTTGATATTCTAATCATTATCTTCAATAGTTTCCATTTCTTGTTTTTCTTTGCTGACTCAACTACCTTTGAATAAATTGATTCAACTAATAATGGAACTCCAATAAATACAGAAACTTCATATTCTTCTAAGTTTTGAGCAACATATCTTAATCCATCTGGGAAAGCAGTTCTTACACCATAATGAAGCATTATTAAAGAACCAACTAAACCAAAGATATGATGAAAAGGTAGTAAAGCTATATTAGTATCTGTATTATATAGTTTTTCTTTATCACCAACATCATACATATTTGTTAAAACATTATCTGTAGTAAGTATTACCATTTTAGACATTTCTGTAGTTCCTGAAGTAAATAACAAAATTTTCATTTCATTTGGATCTTTTATTTCTTTTATGTCATTTTTTTCTAATGCTTTTATATCAATATTATTTTCATTTAATAATTTTTGAATACTATCAAATGTATAAATAGATAGATTGGATATATCTTTTGTAGCTTCTAAAACAATATCCTCATATTTTTTATCATAAAATAGTATATCTGTTTCGCTTCTTTCTAAAGATGATTTAAGTTCCTCTATTTGTAATTCCTTATCTAAAGGTATTGCAATATTATCTGTTGTTAAGATTGCTGCAAGCGATACAGCCCATATATATGAGTTTCTACCAGAAATTGCAATTCTTTTATTCTCTATATTTTGTGTTTTAAAAAAGTTTTTTAAAATCAATCTATCTTTATTAAGATCAGAAAATGATTTTTTAATATATTTGCTTCTTTTTGTATGACCATCAGGCTTATAAATATATGCTGTACTATCATAATATCTTTTTAATATATCAGAATAAAATTCTGTAAAACTTGTTTTTCTAACACTGTTTTTTAATTTTTCCATGATTATATTTTACTCCTTTTAATGTGGTTATGAATACTAGATTATCAAATTATAAAAACAATGTCAACTTGACAATGAAACTATAAAAATATATAATTCACTTAAAATATAAAACAAATAAAAAGAAAGGAGATATTATGAAGAAAAATAAATTTAATAATTTAGATGAAGATGAAAAGAAATTTAAAGAAGAGTTATCAATAAAAGAAGGTGAAACATTTGGAGTATTTCTAAATTTACCTAAATGGGAATTGATACCGGATATTAACCTTTATTCTGAACAAGTAGTACAAATTATTAATGAGTTTTTGTCTAGTAATGTTATATTAGGAAGAGAAGTTGATTTTACAGAAAGTTTTATTACTCCAAATATGATTAATAATTATGTTAAATTAAAATTAATAGATTCACCTGAGAATAAGAGATATTCAAGAGTTCAAATTGCTCAATTATTAGTTATATCATTATTAAAACAAGTTTACTCTACAGATGATATAATAAAGTTTTTTAATATAACAGTAAAGGCCGTTCCATTAGATAGAGCATATACAAGTTTTGTTCGACTTCTTACAGAAGCAATAGGATTGGTATTTATAGAAGGGGAAAAGGTCGAAAGTGTATTTGAAAAATCTAAAAAAATACCAAATAAAATTGAAACAATAAATTTAGATATAATATTAGAAGATCCTTTTGTAATAGAAACTAAAGAACAAAGTTTATTAAAAAATGTTACAACATCTATTGCTAATAGAATTTATGTTCAAGAATATTTAGA
>CAZLWI010000007.1:8211-10486 GCA_964563525.1 uncultured Lachnospiraceae bacterium
TAAAATAAAACAATTTTAAAAATATAAAAAAAATATATAAAGAGCTAGAAAATAGCTCTTTATTAAGTTTTAACTAAGATATTCTTTCTTTACTTTATCTCTTAATTTTAGTATAATGTCTTTAAAATAGGAGAAGTATGGCAAAAGGTAAATTTAATTTTAATATTAAAAGAAGTATTAGAAACAAAATATATTTGGCAATAATATTAGTATTATTAATCATGCTTTTTATACTCAATACTGATTTAATTCTTCCTCTTTTATCAATATATATAATAATATTAGGAATAGAGTTATTTATTACATATAAACAAAAAGATGAGATGTATACATATTTAGAAGATATAACTAATGATTTAAATACTGTTACTAAAACAACAATAGTAAATTCACCTATTCCATTATTAATTGCTAAAACAGATGGTAAAATATTATGGAAAAGCTATAAATATTTAAATGAAATAGAAGATTTAGAATTAGAAAATAAATTAATAAATATTATAAGAGAGATAAAAGAACAAATAATCTCTGTAGAAACAAATAAGGAAGTAGAAAACAAACAATATACTATAAAGAAAGAAATAAGAGGACAGGGAAGAACTTATGAAATTTATGGTGAATATGCTAAAGACAAAAGCAAAAGTAGTTTCAAAGAAGATGAATACATATTAACTCTATTCTTTATTGATAAAACAGATTTAGTTGAACTGTTTGATAAATACATACAAGAGAAATTAGTTTTAGCATTAGTTGAAGTGGATAATTATGATGAACAATTGGCAGAATTATCACCTATAGAAAAACCTAGAATAATGGCAGAAATTGAAAGAGAAATATATAATTGGGCTAATTCTATGGGAGGTATAGTTTTAAAAACAGATTTAAATGAATTTTTATGTGTTTTTGAAAAAAAGGCATTAGAAAATATTAGAGAAGATAAATTTACAATATTAGATAATGTAAAAAATATACAGAGTGATTCTAGAAATGCTTTTACTTTAAGTATTGCTATTAATTCAGATGGAGATTTCTTAAGAGAAGTATATAGAAATACAGTTGAATTAAGAAATATTGTTTTAGGAAGAGGCGGAGATCAAGCTGCAATTAAAGAAAATAATGAATATAGATTTTATGGAGCTAAAACAATTGAAGTTGAGAAAAGAACTAGAGTAAAGGCAAGAGTTATTTCAAGAGCAATAATAGATAAAATTAGAGGTGCTAGTTCTGTAATAATAATGGGTCATAAGAATATTGATATTGATGCATTAGGTTCTGCAATTGGAATGTATAAATTTGTTAAAAAATATAATCAAGATGTATATATTGTGTCTAAATTAGATTCATTAGGCTTAGGAAGTTATGAATCAGATTTAAAGAAAACAGAAATATATAAAGAAGGAATAATATCTTTAGGTGAAGCAAAAAGCAAAATTGAAGATGATTCTGTATTAATAATTGTTGATACTTTTAGAAAAAACTATACTGAGTACCCTGAATTAATAAATAAATTTAAAGAAATAATAGTAATAGATCATCATAGAATAGCAATAGATAATATTGAAAATGTTAATATTAAATATCATGAAGTATATGCATCTTCATCATCTGAACTAGTTACTGAGATTATAAAATATTCAGATAAAACAATTGAACTTACAGCATTTGAAGCGGAAAGTCTATATGGAGGCATATTAGTTGATACTAAGAATTTTACTTTTAAAACAGGTGTTAGAACATTTGAAGCAGCTGCATATTTAAGGAAATTTGGTGTTGATATTATTAAAGTAAATAAATGGTTTCAATCAAATTTAGATTTCTTTACAATAATGTCAGAAATAATAAAGCAAGCTAAAATATATAATGAAAATATGGCAATAGCAGTTTATGAAGGAGATGAAGCTCATTTAATATCTGCTAAAGTTGCAGATGAATTGCTTAATGTTAAAGATATTAAAGCATCATTTGTAATTGGGAAAAGTGGTAATAATATTAATATTTCAGCAAGATCTATAGGAACAATAAATGTTCAAGTAATAATGGAGAAATTAAATGGTGGAGGACATATAACTGTCGCAGGAACACAATTTGAAGATATACCATTAGAAGAAGTAAAAGAAAAATTAGAAGATACAATTAGTGAATATGTTGAAGAAATTACTTCATAAAAAATAAAATAAAATAAGATAAAAATTAATTAATATGGAGGCAAGAATGAAAGTTATACTTTTAGAAGACATTAAAGGGGTAGGAAAAAAAGATCAAGTAATTGATGTTA
>CAZLWI010000007.1:10496-20350 GCA_964563525.1 uncultured Lachnospiraceae bacterium
AATTTCTTATTTAAACAAAAGAAAGCAGTTTTAGCTGATAATGCAAATTTACAGGAATTAGAATCTAAACTTAATTCACAAGAGTTTGATAAAGAAAAACAGAGAGAAAAAGCAGAAAAACTTTCAAAAGAATTGGCTAAGATTACAATTAAAATCGAAGCAGTAGTAGGAGAAAACGACAAATTGTTTGGAACAATTACTAATTCAGAAATATCAGAAGAATTAAAGAAACAACAAAATATTGAAATTGAAAAGAAAAATATAATAATAGAAGATAAAGTACAAACACCAGGAGTGTATTTAGTAAATATTAAACTATACGAAGGAATAATAACTAAATTAAAAGTTTTAGTTAAGGGAGTTAAAAAATAGTAAAGGGGTTTTAAATGAAGGTACCACCAAATGATTTAGCTGCTGAACAAGCAGTATTAGGGAGTATGTTGTTAGATAAAGTTGCAGTTATAGAAGCAAGTAATAGACTTACTAATGAGTATTTTTATAGGCCAGAACATCAAATAATATATGAAGCAATGGAAAATTTATTCAATAGTAATATTCCTATTGATTTAGTTACTGTAACTGAAGAGTTAACAAGTACAAAAACATTTGATAAAATTGGAGGATATGATTATCTAGCAACTTTACCAGATAAAGTTCCAACAACTAAAAATATAATACAATATGTAGATATTGTTGAAGAGAAATATAATTTGAGACAAATAATTGAAACAGGTAATTCTATGATTTCTTTAGGATATGATGATTCTCAAAAATCAGATGATATTCTAAATTTAGCAGAACAAAATATATTTGATTTAACAATAAGAAAAAATCAAATTGGTGTTGAAGAAATTAATAAAATTTTATCTCAAACAATAGTAGATTTAGAAGAATTATCTAAAAATAAATCAGGAATTACAGGAGTTGCATCTGGCTTTATTGATTTAGATCAAAGAACAGGTGGTTTTCAAAAATCTAATTTAATAGTACTTGCTGCAAGACCTGGTATGGGAAAATCAGCTCTAGCTATAAATATGGCTACACATGTATCAACAAAAGAAAATAAAACAGTATTAGTATTTAATTTAGAAATGTCTAAAAATGAATTAGCTAAAAGAATTATAGCTTCTGAATCTATGATAAATAATGATAAACTAAATAAGGGAATGATGAGTGCTGATGATTGGCAGAAGATCGCAGTAACATCAGGAAATTTATCAGAAGCTAAACTATTTATTGATGATACACCTGGAATAAATATGATGGAAATTAGATCTAGAGCAAGAAAATTAAAAATGGAAAGAGAAGATTTATCTTTAATAATAATAGATTATCTTCAATTAATACAACCAATATCAAGAAGAAATGGAACTAGAGAACAAGAAATATCAGAGATTAGTAGATCTTTAAAAATATTAGCAAAAGAACTTAATGTTCCAATAATTGCAATATCACAATTATCAAGAAATGTTGAAAAAGCCAGAGAATCTTCACATAAGAGACCACAATTATCAGACTTAAGAGAATCTGGAGCAATTGAGCAAGATGCAGATATGGTATTATTTATATTTAGAGAAAGTTATTATGATAAAGACTCAGATTCAGGAAACCAAGCACAAATTATAATAGCAAAACACAGAGGTGGATCAACAGGTGAAGTAGATGTTTTATGGATGCCTGAATTTACAAAATTTGCTAATCTTGGCAGATCAGAATAGAAGTTAGATGGAAAATTTAAAATCACAAGTATATGAATATATACTTAAAAACAATTTAATAGACAAGGAAGACAATTTAGTTTTAGCAGTATCTGGTGGAGCTGATTCTGTTTTCATGCTATATATTTTAAATCAAATTAATAAAGAATATAATTTAAATTTAAATATGTTAGTTTGTCATTTAAATCATATGATAAGAGTTGAGGCAGATGATGATCTTAAATATGTTGAAGAGGTAGCGGATAGTTTAAATTTAAAATTCTTTTCTAAAAAAATAAATATATTAGAATTAAGTAAAGAAGAAAAAAGAAGTGAAGAAGAAATTGGAAGAGTAGAAAGATATAAGTTTTTTAATGAAATAGGAAGAGATGTTTTTAATAATAATTTTAAGATTTGTACAGCTCATAATTTAAACGATAATACAGAAACTGTATTATTAAATTTAATACGAGGTACTGGTATTGAAGGTCTTACTGGTATAAATAATAAGACCAATAATATTATAAGACCAATACTATTTTTAGATAGAAAATATATAGAAGGATATTTATTAAATAATAATATTAAATATATTATAGATAAAACTAATTTAGAATCAGATTATACAAGAAATAGTATAAGAAATGAACTTTTACCTTTAATAAAAGAAAAATATAACTCAAATATTGATGAAACTATTTATAGAATGACAGATATTATTTCAGATGAAAATAGATTATTAAATGATATTACTAGACATATGTTTGAAAGTATTAGAATAAGTAATGATTTAGGAGAAGAATTAGTTGACAGTAAATTTATTGATAATCTTAAATATGATATTATAAAATTAGATTTAAATAAATTTAATGAGTTAGACATAGCTTTAAGAAGAAGAATATTAAGATATATTATACAAGAATATTTTAATATATTTAAGGATATTTCTAAAGTTAATATAGATGATGCAATTGATTTGGCATATAATAATATAGGTAATAAATATATGTTGTTAAATAAGAATATAAAATTATCAGTTTTAAAAGGTATAATTACTATAGAAAAACAATAAGATAATAAAAGTATAAAGTAATTCAAAAGATAAATAAGAGGTAGATAAGAAATGAACCAAATTTTAATTTCAGAAACATTATATGTAACACCTGAAATAAGAAGAAAAAAGAGACTATATAAATATAGTTTTATAATAGCTGTAATACTTGTTGTAGCTTTATCTTTTTATTATTTCATGTCTGAACATTTACAAAACAAGGATGCAGAAAAAGCAGAACATTTGCTTAGTTCAATAAATTTTGTTATCGATGAAATTGATACAGGTGAAGTTACATTATCTAGAGGTTCTTCTGTAGTAGTTTTAAATGAAACACAAGCAGATCAAGATAGAATTGATAGAGCATCACAAGAAAAGATAAGAGATGAAAAAATAAAAATGCAAGAAGCCTTGAAAATTGCTCAAAGAAGAACAGGAGAAAAAACTGAAAGTGGAATTAAATATTATACAGCAGCAATTTTAAACATTCCTAGACTTAAAATTAGATATGCTGTAATAGATACAATATCTTCTACACCAATTGCAGAGGAAAGCAAGGCAGAAAGTATATTTGAAGAATTACTTAGAATTTCACCAGTTAAGTTTTGGGGGCCAAATCCTAATCAAACTGGTAATTATTGTATAGTTGGACATAATTATACATCAGCTTGGAATCAAAGTTTGAGACATAAATTCTTTTCACATTTAGATAAAATTAAAGTTGGAGACATTATTGAATTAACAGGTCTTTCTGGTGATTTAATTAGATATAAAGTTTATGACTATATGGTTGTTGCTCCAACAAATACAGATGCAACATCGCAAAAGACAGATGGTAAAAGAGAAGTTACTTTAATAACATGTACAGATGATGTTAGAGGAAGAATAATAGTTAGAGCAAGAGAGGTTTAATCTTTTGTTAAAAAAAGAAGTGCAATACATAAAAGGTGTTGGACCTGCAAAGGCTAAATCCTTAGCTAAAATAGGTGTAAACACTTTAAAAGATTTAATAGAATATTATCCAAGAGACTATGAAGATAGAACTAAAGTGAGTAAGATTATTAATCTTTCACATGATTCTCATAGTCTTATTCATGTTGTTTTGGTATCAAATGTAACAAGTAATAGAATTAAAAGAATGACTATACAAAAAGCTACTTTTTCCGATGAAACAGGAAAAATTAATGTAACATGGTTTAATCAACCATATCTTGTGAATCAATTAAAAACCGGTAAAGAATATTTTCTTTATGGTCAAATAAAACAAAAATATGCTTCATTTGAGATGTTAAGTCCAGAAGTAGAAGAAATAGATAGTAAATATATAAGAGCAGGGAATATACTTCCAATATATAGTTTAACAAAAGGCCTAAAACAAAATGCATTAAGAATAATTATGCAAAATGCATTAGAAACAATAAAAAATGAATCTAAAACATCATATATTTATGAAGATATTTTTACAAAAGAATTTCTGAAACAGAAAAATTTGCTAAGTTTAGAACAAGCAATTCACAATATACATTTTCCTGTTAAAGATGGAATGCAAAATTTGGCTAGAAGAAGATTGGCATTTGAAGAGTTATTTATTACAACACTTATGTTAGCTAGACTAAAATTAAATAACGAAAAAGAAATAGGACCAATATTTAATAAAGATATTAAAGTAGATGAAATAATAAATAAATTGCCATATAAATTAACAAATGCACAAATTAGAGTTTTAAATGAAATAGAAAAAGATTTAGAAAGTGATAAATCTATGAATAGATTATTACAAGGAGATGTAGGTTCAGGTAAGACTATTATTTCAATTATTGCTTCATATAAAGCTGTAAAGAGTGGATATCAAGTTGCAATGCTAGTACCAACAGCTATTTTAGCTGTACAACATTTTGATAACTTTAAGAATAATTTAGAGAAGTATGGAATAAGAATTGGTATACTAAGATCAGGATTAAGAAAAAAAGAAAAAGAAGAAATAATAAAGAATATTAAGAATGGAAATATTGACATTGTAATTGGTACACATGCATTATTAGAAGAAGAAGTTGAATTTAAAAAACTTGGTTTAGTAATTACAGATGAACAACATAGATTTGGAGTTAAACAAAGAGAAGCTATATTAGCTAAAGGGATAAATTCTAATACATTAGTAATGTCAGCCACACCTATTCCTAGAACTTTAGCTTTAATACTTTATGGAGATTTGGATATATCAATAATAGATGAATTACCACCTAATAGAAAAGAAGTTAAAACATATTTAGTTAATTATATTGCAACTAATAAAATATATTCCTTAATGAGAAAGGTAATTAATGAAGGTCGACAAGTATATGTTGTTTGTCCATTAATTGAAGAAAATGAAGAATTAGACTTAAATTCAGTCGAAAAAATATATGAAATCTATAAAAAAGAATTTAAAGAAAATACAGTTTCTTTTATTCATGGTAAAATGAAAGAAATAGAAAAAGATCAAATAATGTTAGATTTTAAAGAAGGCAGAATTGATATATTAGTTTCAACTACAGTTATAGAGGTTGGTGTTGATGTACCTAATGCTAATTTAATGATTATTGAAAATGCTGAAAGATTTGGATTAGCACAATTACATCAATTAAGAGGTAGAGTAGGTAGAGGAGATGAAAAATCCTTTTGTATATTAAAAACAAAAGGTGGATCAGAAATAACAAAAGAAAGATTAGAAATAATGGAAAAAACAACAGATGGTTTTGTTATTTCAGAAAAAGATTTAGAATTAAGGGGTTCGGGAGATTTTTTTGGTACAAAACAACATGGAATACAAGAATTTAAAATAGCAAATCTGTTTACAGATATTAAATTATTAGAAGAGGCGCAAAATATAGCAAAAAACATATTAAAAGAAGATCCGTATTTAGAAAAAGAAGAAAATATTAAAATAGGTAATAAAATTAAAGAAATACTAGAACAAATAATTTTATAGGAGGAAAGATGGCAGAAAAGAAAGAACAAAAAAATAAAACAAGTAAATCCAAAACTATTCTTGAAGTTAATGAAATAACAGAAGAGAGTTTAGAAGAAGAAAGAAAAAAAGTTGAAGAATTAGCTAGAAAACAAAAATTAGAAGAGGAAAAACATAGAAAAGAAAAGTTTGATAAGACAATTAAAAAGATTTTTAAAGGAAGAGATATTAATGCTATTGTATATGTTTTGATGTATATATTTATATTTTTATCAGCTACAATAGTTAATATTCAAATATTGAGGAATGGTTTTACTGCACCAACATTAAAAATATTTATGTCAGAAAAATCTTTGAAAGAAATTTCAACATTTAATCCTAAATCTATTGAAAATATATTTATGGATTTAGAGACTTTTGATATAAGAATTAAAGAATCTCAAGATGAAAAAATTAATATTAGATATAATAAAAAATATGACAAGAAAATATCAATTAAAAATAATGCTGGGAAATTAAGTGTTCAAGAAAAGAACAAGGTATTTAAAATTGTTAGGTTTGATTCCTCAAATAATGAGATGATAATTGAAATTCCAAGCTCATATAATGGAAGTATAGAAATTAAAAGCAGTAAAGGAAGTTTAAATTTAGAAAAATATAAGATTGTTGAAAAATTAAAACAAAACGAAGATTCTGAAAAAAGCAATAATACATATAATAATTTTTTTAATATTTAAAGTTAAAAAATTGATAACATAAGATAAAAAGTATAATAATTGGAGAGTACATATGAAGGAATATATAGAAATAGATAATAAGAAAAAGAAAATACAACATATGATTCTGTTTGGAGTTATATGTTTTGTATTATTAATTATTTTAATTACATTTATTAATATATTTAATGCTAAAAGAGGGAAAAGACCAATACTCTATTTTGCTCAAACAATTAATGATATAGACGGAAGTGTTGTATATAATATTTTTCCATATAAAATCACAGAATATAAAAACAGAGTAAATGACGATTCATATATCGAGTACTCATCCGTATTTAAGAAGTTTAAAAACAAGTATTATGATCCTGATTCTGATAAGTACTTATTTAAAAAGGATGAATATATTAAGCCAGACTTTGATATTAAAGATCATTTTGCATTATTTGAAGATGTTATAGATAAAGTCAATAATAATAAATTTAATTTAGGGACTAATTCAAATTACAAAAATATTTATTTAGATTTGAAAGTAGATGAACATAAGAAAATAGAATTAGAAAAATTAATTAATAATAATTTTAAAAACAAATTCAATAATATAAATATTGAATACAAAGACATAAGTGCTTTAAAATTAGAAAATAAAGTAAGAGAAAATAAAATTTTAGATGGAATATATATTAGTATTATAGGACTAACTTCTCAAGGAGATGAAACTACAATGTCTGTAGAATTAATTACAAATAAATCTACTATTTACTCGCAAAAAGTCCTAATAAAAAAGTCAGGAGAATTAAGAACTTTTGAATATTCTAATGATTTTGATCAATTAGCTAGAGAAAATAAAATTAATGAACAAAAGAAAGAAGAAGAAAGAATTGAATTAGAAAGAAGAGCTATTGAAGAAAGAAGATTAAGGGAAGAAGAAGAGAAAAGAAAAATAGAGGAATTAGAGCAAAAAAAGAAAAAAGATTTTGAAGATGGTCAACTCAGATTAAAAAATCTTTTAAATACAAAAAATTTAGCAGTTTTTAATGGTAAATTAGCAGACATTAATACAAAGGCTATAGAAACACTATTAAATAACAATATAAATTTAGATGATATTAAAACATATAACCATATTAGAATAAATACGAATTATATTATATATCAATATCAAGAACAGATAATAGATAATAAATCTTCAAATATATTTGTAAAAGAGAGACTATTATCTCAAATAGAATATAATGATTTAATACAAAATATAGATAAATTAACAGCATATTCTGGTACTGGAAAATATCAAGATACAATTTCAATGGAAATAAATTACCTAGGTAAAACAAAAAATGTATTATTAAAAGAATTAAATAATTTATTAAATAAGTTTAGTTTTAGTTTGTAAAAATAAGCATTATATTTATAATATATATATTCTCAGATAATAATATAATAATCTTACTACTACTTGATTTATATATAGGTAGAAAGTATAATTAGATTAGTAATTTAATTTACAAAAAAAATAGGAGGCAAATATGGCTGAAGAAAAAGAAGAAGCAAAAAAAGAAGAAGCAAAAAAAGAAGAAGCAAAAAAAGAAGTAAAAGCAGAAGTAAAAGAAGCAGAAGTTATTAAAGAAACAAAAACAGAAGTAAAGACAGAAAAACAACCTGGATTAGCAGTAGCAGGGCTAGTAATAGGAATTATTGCTATAGTATTAGCATTTATTCCAATTCTAAATTATCTTTCATATATTTTAGGACCACTAGCTATTGTGTTTGGAATTATTGGATTAACTAAAGCTAGCAAAAAAGCAATGAGTATAGTTGGATTATCATTAGGAGTAGCAGCTTTAATACTAGCATATGTAATGCAAGTTATTTATGCGGCAGCAGCATTATCTGCTATAGCAGGAGCATTTGATTCAACTGAGTTTGAAAAAACATTACAAGAAGAAACAGACAAAATAAAAGAAAAGGCCGAAGAATTAGTAGAAAAATTACCAAGTAATTCGTCTAAAAATGTTTTGGAAGTAGGAGAAATAGCAGAAAATGATAATCTTAAAATAATATTCCTATCAAAAAACGCAGATTCTAGAAATTATAGTAAATATGCTACAATAAAGAGTGGACATCAAGTTCTTGAAGCAGAGTTTGAATTTGAGAATAAAGGCACATCAACTGAATATATATCAGATTGGGATTTTAATTGTTATGCAGATGGATATGATTGTGAATCATTCTATTCTGGTGAAGGAGCAGGTTTAAGTGCAACTTTATCAACGGGAAAGAAAACAAAAGGATTTGTATATTTTCAAGTTCCATCAAATGCTAAAGAAATAACTTTAGAATATAAAGACAATTTTTTATCAGATTCAAAAGTTGTATTTAAAGTAAAATAATATTTATTAATTTTATTAAATTATTTAATTTTAAACATATTAAAAGAGGTCAAATTATTGACTTCTTTTATTTAAGAGAATATATTATTAAATGTAAATTATATAAATTAGTTTAAATATTTTTAAAACATAAAAAAATAATCTGAAAAACATGATGAAAATCTTTACATTAAAGGATTACTGTGTTAAAATATAAGAGCTTAAGAAAGAGACAATACTTTTATTAGTATTGTTGATTTTTGATATTTTTATTGAGAAAGGGGTGAAAAAAGAATGCCAACAATTAATCAATTAATTAGAAAAGGTAGAAAAAGATCAGTAACTAAGTCAAAGTCACCAGCACTACATAAAACATACAATTCTAAAAAGAGAAAACATACTACAAATTATTCTCCACAAAAAAGAGGTGTATGTACAGTAGTTAGAACTATAACACCAAGGAAACCTAATTCAGCTTTAAGAAAAGTAGCGAGAGTTAGATTATCTAATGGTATGGAAGTTACAGCATATATTCCTGGAGAAGGACATAATCTTCAAGAACACAGTGTTGTTACTTTACGTGGTGGAAGAGTAAAAGACTTACCTGGAGTTAGATATCATGTTGTTCGTGGTACATTAGATACAGCAGGTGTTACAGATAGAAAACAAGGAAGATCTAAATACGGAACTAAAAAACCTAAATAATATTAAGTTGGTGCTTCTTGATAAAAATATCAAAAGGCATTAGACTAAAATAATATTTTTAGAGTACCTTAAGATAATTCTTTAATTATCTTAAAAGAAAAAACAAACAAGGAGGGAAGTAAAATGCCAAGAAAAGGATTTATAGATAAAAGAGAAGTTTTACCAGATCCAAAATATCATAATGTTGTTGTAGCAAAGCTAATTAATAATGTTATGTTAGATGGAAAGAAAACTATAGCTCAAAAAATAGTATATGGTGCATTTGAAATAGTTGAAGAAAAAACTAAAAAACCTGCACTAGAAGCATTTGAAGAATCATTAGAGAATTTAAAACCTGTATTGGAAGTTAAAGCTAGAAGAGTTGGTGGA
>CAZLWI010000008.1:0-19990 GCA_964563525.1 uncultured Lachnospiraceae bacterium
TGGGGTATTAGCAAATAAGCCTGATGGGATAGAGCCTGTTAAACCACTACAATCATAAAAAGTTTGATGAAAGGTAGTAACATTTGGGGTATTAGCAAATAAGCCTGATGGGATAGAGCCTGTTAATCCTGTACAGCCATTAAATGTACTTTGAAAATTACTAATTTTCTGATTGTTATTAAACTATGCTAGCATACCACCTAATTGGAAATAATTACAAATGAAGTAAAATAATATAAATATATAAGAAAGTAAGGCATAAATATGAAAGATAAAATAACATTAAAAAAAGTTTTAATAATTATAGGAATAATAGTTCTGGTTTTATTGTTATCGCCATTTGCAGAAAATTTAATATATCAATCTAGATATAAAAATGAAGCACAAAATTTAGCTGAAATTATTAATGATGACTTTGAGATGAATATCAATAAATTTAATGCTGCAACAACTGATGGTTTCGTAGATGTTGACATATTAAAGAAAAATAGTAAATGGAAATATGCAGAAGTTCAAGTTATAGATAAAGATGGATATATTATACATAGAGAATATCAGGATTTATCTGAAATAGAAGATGGAAAGAAATTTAATCTTGATTTTGGTTATAGAGGGGAAGATGGAGCTAGTTTGAATATTGTTGGCTCTAATGAAATTAAGGAAAAAGATACAACAATTAATAGATTAAAAAACAGGATTAAAGATTCAAAAATTTATAAATCTATTGAAGATTTCTATAACAAAAATTTAAAAGGTAAATTTAAAATAAGTTTTAATGAACTTAAAATGAAAATTTATCAGATACCTAATTGGATTAAAGTGGCTTTTGGAGAGATGTCTACAGCATTTTATGCAATACCTCCAGGAGTTAGAGCTTTAGCTATAATCTTCTTTGCAAGATTATTTATTTAAACTTTAATTAATGAAAAGGATAAAAATGAATACAAAAGAAAGATGTAAAAAAATAAGAAAAACTATATTAGATATGGTTTATGAATCTAAATCAGGCCATATTGGTGGTTCATTTTCTGCAGTTGAAATAATGACAACAATATATTTTGAATATTTAACAGAAAATGATAAAGTAATAATTTCTAAAGGTCATGCTTCACCATTAATATATTCTATTCTTTATGAAAAAGGTATATTAAATAAAGAAGACTTAAAAGGTTTTAGAAAAACAGAAGGAAGACTAGAAGGACATGTTAGTTGTAATTCTTGTAAAGGAATAGACTTTTCTTCTGGATCTTTAGGTCAAGGATTATCTGTTGCAAATGGAATGGCAATTGTTAAAAAAAGAGAAGATAAACTTGGAAATATATATTGTCTTTTAGGTGATGGAGAATTACAAGAAGGACAAATATGGGAAGCATTAATGACTGCTTCTAAAGAGAATTTATCTAATCTAATAATATTAATAGATAAAAATAGATATCAACTAGATGGAGCAGTAGAAAAGATTAAACAAATTGATCCATTAGGACATAAATTAGTTAGTTTTAATATTGAAACTGTAGAAATAGATGGTCATAATTTAGAAGAAATAAGAAGAGCTTTAGATAGAATAAATAAAGATAGAAAAGCACCTCTAGCTATTATTTGTAATACAGTAAAAGGTAAGGGTGTTTCTTTTATGGAAAATACAGCTTTATGGCATGGTAAAGCTCCTAATGAAGAAGAGTATAAAAAAGCAATTATTGAATTGGAGAATAATTTATGAAGAAAGCAACAAGAGAAAGTTATGGTGAATTTTTAAGAAAAGTAGGAAAAAACAAGGATATTTATGTTTTAGATGCTGATCTTTCTAGTTCTACTAAAACACAAGAATTTAATAATATTTATCCAAAAAGATTTATAAATATGGGTATCTCTGAACAAGATATGATAGGAACAGCTGCAGGAATAGCTTTATCTGGCAAGATTGTTTTTTGTTCTTCATTTGCTATATTTTTAGTTGGTAAAGCATATGATCAAATTAGAATGTCAATAGCATATAATAATGCTAATGTAAAATTAGTATCAACTCATTCTGGATTATCACCAGGTGAAGATGGTCCAACTCATCAAATGTTAGAAGATATATCAATTATGAGAACTCTACCTAATATGAGGGTATTTGTACCATCAGATGATATATCAACAAAAAAGATATTAGAAGAGGTAATAAAAGATGATAAACCTGCATATATTAGATTATCAAGATTAAAAACAGATATAATATATGAAGAAAAAGAAGAATTTATATTAGGTAAATCTAAAGTAATTGGTAATGGAAAAGATGCTACTATATTTGCTGTAGGTGATGTTTTAGAAAGAGTATTACAAGCTAAACAAATATTGAAAGAAAACTATAATATTGATATAAGAGTTGTGGACATGTATAGCATTAAACCTATTGATGAAAATATTATTATAGATTCAGCAAAAAATACAAAAGTATTATTAAGTATAGAAAATCATAATATTATTGGTGGCTTAGGTTCTGCAATATCAGAAGTATTAACTGCTAAATATCCTAAAAAAATAAAAAGATTAGGAATAAATGATAGATTTGGTAAAAGTGGTAAAGCTGAAGAATTAATGGATAAATATGGTTTAAGTGTTGATGAAATTATTAAAGAAGTTTTAGGAGAATTAGAATATGATGGACAAAAATAAAAATAGAAGAAAAATAGATAAAATTACTAGAAAAAGAGAAGATGCAAGGAAAAAAAGAGAAAGTGGAAATCAATTTAATTTTAATCAAAACAATGCTTCTATATATAATACTGAAAATAAAAGAATAGATAGAAACAAACAAAGAAATCAGAAAATGAATTTAAATAATAGAAGTAGAAAAAGAGTTTTGAAAACAAAGGGAAAGAATAAATCTTTTAAGAATTATTATATATTTTTAATTTTAGCTTTAATTATACTTTTAATTTCAATTTTATCAGGGAGTAAAAAAGAAGATGTGTCTAAATTTTTCTATTTACAAAACGAGATAATAAAAACAAAAGATATAATTCAAATAAAACCTGCTAAAAATAGCACAGCCAAAGTTGCAGTTTTATCTATAGATGATATTAGAGAATATTTTGATAAAAATATAAGATATGATGATAACAAAAAAGAAGTAATTACAATTGGTGATTCACATATTGCTAAAATAATGTTAAATGATTTTGCTATAAATATTAATGGTACTGATTCAGTAATTAATACATCTGCATATAAAGAAGACAAAACAGTTTACCTACCTTTAAATGATTTATCATCTGTTTATGGTATTGAAGTATTTGTTTCTGATATTAATAGAGTTATTGTTGATAAAATTCATTCAGAAAAGAAAATTGTAACTGTATTACCAAATACAAAACTAAAGAAAAGCCAAACAGTTTTTTCTAAAACATTGAAAAAATTATCAGATTCTAAAACAGGTTCTTCTGAAGAATGTGTTTTAGTTTCAGAAGGTAAAAAATATTATAAAGTAAGATCTGTTGATGGGATATATGGATATGTAGCTAAAAGTAAAGTAAAAAATGTTTTAGAAATAAGATCTAATTATATTGAAAGTGAAAAAATACCATATCATTTTATTAATAATTATAGTAATCCTGATGATAATTTTGATAATGTTAAAAAAGAAGGTGAATATAATGCTTCTATTATAGATGTATTAAATATTAAGACTAAAGGTAATGCTTTAGTTTCAGAAAGTAAATATGATGTATCAGCAAGTTCATATAAAATATTTAGAAATAAGCTAAAAACAAATAATATTGATACATTTATTAAATCTGATACAAGTAAATTTGATTTATCTAAATATTTAGAGACTTTTGAAAAAAGACAAAAGTTTGTTTCGGAATTATTAAAAATTGCAAATAAGCATGATGTACAAGGTATAGAATTAATTGTAGATACTAAATCTAAACTAAATATTTATGAATATTTAGTTGAAGAAATGAGACCTCGTCTAAAAGAAAGAGGTTTAAAATTAGTTATAAAAAAAGATAATATTAAAAGTGATAAAATAAAGGAGAATATAGATTATGAGTACTAATAATGAAGATGATTTAAAGGATGATATTCCGACAGAGTTTAAAAAAGTAGGTTTAGACAAAAATATATATGGTAATAGGAATCCTAAAAGAAAAAAAACTAAGATTAAAACAATATTAATCGGATTTATATTCCTTTTATTAATTCTTTTAATTGGTGGATCTATAATTGTATATAAAAATCAAATTTCAGCAATTGATTTAAATTCAGATGAAGCAGTCTATTTCTCAGTTGCAGAAAATGAAACATCTTCTGACTTAGCAAAAAAATTAGTTGATAAAGGTTTAATAAGAAATGAAAAAATATTAAAAATTTACTTCAAATTAAATAAAATAAATCATTATACAGAAGGTCATTATAAAGCAAGTAAAAAAGACGATTTAAAAAGGATAGTTGAAATGATAGTAAATGGAGAAGTTGATAATACTGAAATTACTTTTCAAATACTAGAAGGTAGAAATATTAGACAAATTGCAAAAAAAATAAAAGAAGTTTTTGATATTCCTGAAGAAGAAGTATTTAATACTTTGAAAGATGAAAAGTATATAGATCAACTAATAAAAGACTATTGGTTTTTAACAAAAGATATAAAAGATAAGAGAATATATTATCCTTTAGAAGGTTATTTATTTCCTGATACATATAGATTTTTAGCTAATGGCACCACTGTTAAAATAATATTTGAAAAGCTATTAGATAGAATGGAAGAAATATTAGAACCATATAAAAAGTTCTATGTAAATGCTGATGGAAGTTTAATTAAAAATCCAAGTAAAATGCCAATACACCAAGAATTAACTTTAGCATCTATAGCTGAATTGGAAGGTGCTGGTTCAGAATATAGGGAAGAAATAGTAGGAGTTTTTATAAATAGATTACAAAATGGAATGAATATTGGAAGTGATCCTACAACATTATATGCTTTTAAAATTAATTTAGGAGAAAAAGAATTAACACAAAAACAAATAGATACTGAGAATCCATATAATACTAGAGGACCCAATATGATTGGTAAGCTTCCAGTTGGACCTATATGTTCACCAAGTAAAACATCAATTGATGCAGCTTTTAATTATAAGATAACAAGTAATAAGTTTTTTGTATCAGATAAGGAAGGAACATTATACTTTACAAAAACATATGATGACCATGTAAACAAAATTAATGAATTAAAAAAGAAGGGTATGTGGTTTGTAGTAGAAGACTAAAACAATCAAATAGAATTAAATAATATATGAACAAATTATAATATTAATTAATATATAAATTTTGAAATAAGAGAGATGATGTTGCATTATCTTTCTTTTTTAGTATAATGCCTTAAGAATGGGAATAGTTAAAATATAAATTCATTTGTTTTTATAAAAATATAATTGGAATATTTAGAAAGGCTTAATATTAAAATTAAAAATTATACTAAAATATTACCAATTGTTTTAATTATCTTTTCTTCAATAATTATTTTTTCATCAACAAATATATTGGAAAATTATGAAAATATTGAGAATTGGCCCGTATTAGGCTATAATCAGATAACTTCTGATTATGGTTATAGAATATCACCTATAACAGGGAATAAAAGCTTTCATTCCGGAATTGATATTGGAGTACCAGAAGGAGGTAAAATTCTTGCTGTAATTGATTCTGAAGTCAAATTTGTAGGTTATATTTATGGATATGGTTGTACTATTATTTTATATTCAGAAGATATTGAAATAATATATTCACATATATCTCCAAAATATATAGTTACTCAAGGAATGAAAATAAAAAGAGGAGATTGTATTGGCTATGGTGGACCTAAATATATTAAATTAAATGGAAGTATAATTACAAATGGATATACAACAGGTCCACATTTACACTTTGAAGTTAGAAAAAACAATATAATTATTGATCCTATAAATTATTTGAATAGTTTGGAAAATGCTAATATAGATGATATTAACAATAATTAAAAGATGAGACATAAAGTGTTAAGATGGTTTTTCTGTATTTAAGATTAAATTAGTATTAACTTTTTCTTTATTATCAACTAAAATAAATTGTGAAATAAAAATTATAATAAAAGAAACTAATATTGCAGCAATTACAGCAAATATTAAGATTTGTTTAGACTTATCATCATTATCTTTTTTCTCTTTTATTTTTTCATTCTCTATATTTATTTTGTTAATATTTTCTTTTTCTTTATTCATTTTATCCTCTAATATTAGTATAGCAAAATATTATCCTTTATCCATATTAAAATCATTAAATTGATATTATTTAATTAAAAAGATATTTTTTTGAAATATTCTTAATATATAAAATTGCAAAAAACCTTGTTATCAAGTATAATAATAAAGGAAATAGGAGGAAATTATGGCAGTAATTTTAGGAGGACAATTAAGAAACGGATCTACTTTTGAATTAGATGGTAATGTTTATAGAGTAATGGAGTTTCAACATGTTAAAGTAGCTAGAGGACCAGCAGTTATTAGAACTAAACTAAGGAATATAATAGCAGGAAATATAATTGAAAAAACTTTTAGCCCTACTGATAAATTAGAAGGTGCAACTATTGAAGTTAGAGAAATGCAATATCTATATTCAGATGGTTCTGTATTTCATTTTATGGATAATGAAACATATGAGCAAATAGAATTACCATTAGAAAAAGTTGAAACAGCTATTAAATATATTAGAGAAAATATGAATATTAAAGTCTTATCATATAAAGGTGAAATATATGATGTTGAACCACCTATGTTTGTAGAATTAATAGTAACTTATACTGAACCAGGATTTGCAGGTAATACTGCAACAACATCAGGTAAAAGAGCAACATTAGAAAATGATTTAGAAGTTGAAGTACCTTTATTTATAGAAACTGGAGATTTATTAAAAATAGATACAAGAACAGGTTTATATATTGAAAGAATAAAGAAAGCTTAATAAAAATTTTATAAAGAATTATTATAATAAAAGAAAAGAAATGTAAATATTTCTTTTCTTTCTTTTCATTATACTCTAGTTTTATTTTTTTCATTATAATTTAGTTTTATTTTTTTCATTATAATTTAGTTTTATTCTTTTCGTTATACTCTAGTTTTATTTTTTTATTATACTCTGGATTAATTCTTTCAATTTTATTTTGTATTATTACTTATCTTTTTTAGTAATATTTCTAGCTCTTTTTATAATATTTTTTTCATATTTTTTATTAATATCATCTAAAACATAATCTAAAGGTTTTTCGTTTAAATATTTATTATGTTCTTTTTTATTATCTTTGTTATTAATTCTATTATTGTTTTTATTATCATTTATTATATTAGAATCTAGATTAGAAAACAGATTTAATTGTTCGATATTTCCATCAATTAAGTGATCTAATGATATACCTATTAATCTAATTTCTGTTTTAGAATATATTTTATCCAATAATATTAAAGAAGTATTATATATTTCTTTTGTATTATTAGTATAATTAGTTAAAGATATTTGTTTAGATTTGTCTTTAAAATCTTTATTTCTTAAAGTTAATCTTATTGTCTTACACTTTAAATTTTCCTCTCTTAGTCTAGTAGAAACATTTTCTACTAATTCTAATATTACATTTTTAATTAATTCTTTAACTTTAGTATTACTTACTAAAGTTGTTGAATTAGAAATAGATTTAGGGGCAGAAATATTATGTTCAACAACGCTATTATCAATACCATTAGCAAGTTTCCAAATTTCTATACCTTGTTTGCCAAATTTCTTTTTTAAAAAGTTCGGATCAAATACTGCAATATCACCAATAGTGTTTAATTGCAATTTTCTTAAACCTTCTTGCATTTTTTTACCAACAGAAAATAAAGAAGAAATATCTAAATTCCATAATTTTTCTTTAATCTCTGAGGTATATAGGATATGTATCATATTAGGTTTTTTAAAGTCTGAAGCTGTTTTAGCTAATATCTTTGAATTAGAAATACCTATATTTACGGTAAAACCTAGAGAATCATAAATATCTTTTTGCAATATTTTCGCAAGTTCTAATGGAGTTTTACCCAAGAGATAATCACTTACATCAAGAAATGATTCATCAATACTATATTTTTCAATAATTTGAGTATATTTGCTGAAAATATTATTTAACTCATCAGACTTTTCTTTGTATAATAAATGGTTTGGAGGGAATATTTCAAGATTAGGAACTTTCTTTAATGCAAAATATATTGGTTCTGCGGTTTTTATTCCTAAAGCTTTAGCAGGATTTGATTTAGCTAACACAATACCAGATCTTTTAGTTTCATCACCACCTATAATTGATGGAATATCTCTAATATCATGATATCCATCTTTTAATAGTTCAACTGCAGTCCATGATAAAAAAGCATTATTAACATCAACATGAAAAATAACTTTATTATTATTCTCTTGTTTTTTTATTAAATTATTTAAATATTCATTAACAATTTTATCCATTGAATTTCTTATAATTCTCCCAATATTATTTTGTAATATATTATTAAATAATATTATATAATAACTAAAATAATAGTAAAGAAAAAAGAAAAATTGATATATAAAAACAAAATAAAAAATTAAAAAAACATAGAAAAATACATAAAAAACGAATATAAAGCTTAATTAATGTATTGACAGAAGATATAAATAATATAAAATATAATCAAGGAAAAAAGAGTATGATTACATATTTAAATATTGAAAATCTAGGAATTATTGATAAATTAGAAATAGATTTTGATTCTAAACTAAATATATTAACAGGTGAAACAGGTGCTGGGAAAACACTGGTTGTTGAATCATTAAACTTACTTGCAGGTGCAAGATTTTCTAAAGAAATGATTAAAAAAGGTCAAGATTACCTATTTGTAGAAGCTTCACTTAGTTTAAATAATAATATATTAAAGAAAGCATATGAAAGTATGGGGAATGATGAAGAAATAATAAATGAACCCATAGTTGATTTAATAATTAGTAGAAAAGTTGATATTAATAGTAAAAACATATGTAAAATTAATAATAGATTAGTATCTGTTAATGATCTTAAAAATTTTGTGCTCTATGTTATTGATATACATGGTCAAAATGAAAATCAAAATATAATGTTAAATGAAACTCAAATTAAATTAATAGATAAATTTGCAAAAAGAGAAATAACTGAAATATATAAAGAATATTTAAATAAATATATTGAAAGAAAACATATTTTATCAACATTAGAAAAAGATTTGAAAGATGATATGTATACAAAAAGACAATTAGATTTATTAAAATTTCAAATTGAAGAAATAGAAGAAGCGGAATTAAAAGATTTTGAAGATGATGAGATTGAATCTAAATTTAGAATTTTAAATAATAGTGAAAAAATATCAAATGCTTTAGTGAGCTCTAAAGAAATATTATCTTATGATATATTAAGAGGATTAAATATGGTAATATCACAGTTAGAAAGTATTTCAGGATTAGATGAAAAGTATTCTGTTTTTTTATCTTCAGTCAAATCTTCATATTATGAGTTAGAAGAAGTAACATATGATTTGGATAAAGAAATAGATGATTCTGTTTTTAATGATAAAGAAATTATACAAATTGAAAATAGATTAGATAAAATAAATTCTTTAAAAAGAAAATATGGTAATAGTATAGAAGATATAAGAGAATATTTGACAAGTATTAAAGATGAACATTTTAAATTAGAAAATTTTGAAAAGAATAAAGCTAATTTAGAAGAAAAATTACAAATTCTAGAAGATAATATGAATAAGCTTTCTGAAGAAATATTTAATATTAGAGTTAAATATGCAAAAATAGTTTCTGATAAAATTACTTCAGAACTAAATGATTTAGAAATGAAATCTGCTAAATTTAATATAAAGGTAGAAAAAGCTAAAGAGTTTAATCAATATGGAAAAGACATATTAGAATTTCAAATAATGACAAATAAAGGATCTTCATATTTACCTTTAGAAAAAATAGCATCTGGTGGTGAGATGAGTAGAATTATGCTTGCAATTAAGACAATTCTTTCAGATGAAGATGAAACACCAATACTAGTATTTGATGAAATAGATACTGGAATTAGTGGATTAACAGGACAAGTTGCAGGTGAAAAGTTAAAAAATATTGCTAATAATCATCAAGTATTATGTGTAACTCATTTAGCTACATTAGCTGCACAAGGAGATACAAATTACTATATTTATAAAGAAGACGATAATAATATTACTAAAACAAGAATAAAGAAATTGAATGCAGAAGAAACAATAGAAGAAATTGCTAGAATCTCGAGTGGAAAGATAACAAAAGAAGCTTTAGAATATGCAAAGGAATTAAGAGGAAGAAGAAAAATATAAAATATTACAGATATATTACATTTTTTTAACTTTTTTGTGGCAATATTTTTTTATATATGATAATATTTTTATAAAGTACAAAAGGAAAAGGGGTAAAAATGGTTAAAGGGGAAAGTGTATCACTAATATCAAACAACGATTTAGGTTTATTTAAAAGATTTACAAAAGCATTAAATCTTTTTTTACTGCCTAGTAAGATTAATTTTAATTCATATCAAATTAGTAAAAGACGTAAACAATTAGTAAAGGCTTATGATTTATATCATAATACTATAACTGTTGAAGATGCTAAAAAGAAAGAAAAGGCATTAGAAAATTTTGATAATATATATGCTGAATATTTAGAAAATATTGATAAATATATTATGGATTCAATTCGTAAAAAAGTTATGACTGGAAAGGCTTCAGAATTTGAGAAGAATGCATTAATGCAATATCACAAAGTTGCAGTAGCTAAAGATGACGAGTATATTGAATATAAATTTAAAAAACAAAAATTCCTTCTTGAACTAGATTATAATAAGATGGTTGAAGAAGATAGACCATCTAAATATGATAATAGATTTAAAGAGATATATGTAGAAAAACAAGATAGACTATATAAGGGAATACTTAAAAATTATTCGGTTAAAATTACTGATGATAGAATGTCACAGAAAATTAGTAATATACAAGTATATTTAAATATATTTGCAACTATAGAAGAATATTTAAATAAAATTATACCAATAAAATTTGAAATTGAAGGTGAATCAAACTATAAAGATATATTAAAAGAATATGATCAATTTACAGTTTATTCTGTTGGTAAATTAGATGAAAAAGCTTTTTTAGAAAAAAATATGCTATTATTATCTATTAGTAGATCACTATTTACACATTCACTTCCTTTAGTTGTTGCTGAACAATGTTATGAAAAATTATTAAGAGATACAAGACTATTATTAGTTAATACTTCAAATAAATACAAAAAAGAAAAAGCATATAAGATGTTACTAATGTTAATTGAAGAATTTAATGTTAAATTACTTTCTGTTAAAATATATTGGGATGATAAAAGAGAAAGAGAGATTAACAAGAAGTTTTGGGAATCATATACAGCAGCTGAGACAGAAAAAGATAAAGAAATATATATATTACTTGAAGAATTAAGAAAACTTAAAACTGATAATTCTAAAAAAATGGTTGAATTAAAGAAAATATATAGAAATAAGCTTTCAGAATATGGTGTATTGAAAATAATTAACGGAATAGATAGAAGTTTAAAAAATAAAAAATATAAAAGATTTTTAGTTGCATGTAATTAATTTTAATTGGAGACTAAATGAAGAAACAAATAAAAATTGAATATCCAGAAGACATAAAAAATATAGAAGAAACAAAAAATATAAAAAATTTAATTGAGAAAGTTTTAGGAGTTGCTTTTAAGAAAGAAGACATTCCCTATAACTTTTTTGTCTTAATAGCATTTTCAGCACCTGATGAAATAAAGAAAAAGAACAAGGAATTTAGAAATGTTGATAAAACAACAGATGTTTTGACATTTCCAATGTTTCAGAAAGAAGAACTTGAAAATATTATTAAATATCATAAAAAGCTTACTAATAAAAATGTGGAAACTAAAGAAATAGAAAAAATAGAACCAATGTTAAAAATATACTTAGAAGATGAATGGTTATTAGGTGAAATATTTATAAACTTGGAACAATTAAAAAAGCAAGCAAATGAATATAATCATTCTTTAGAAAGAGAAATTGCATATATTGTTGTTCATGGTTTTTATCATTTATTAGGTGAAGATCATATTAGATTAGAAGATAAAGATATAATGAGAAGAAAAGAAGAAGAATTATTAACATATCTTGATATATTAAGATGATTATAAGAGGAGAAAATGAAGGATAAAGAAAAAATTAAAACCAATGAAAATGAAGTAAATATTGAAGAAAACAGTAAAATTGATGATAAGAAACAAACTGGTAAAAACAAAAAAGTTTTATCAGCTTTTAAAAATGCAGCAAGTGGATTATTATCAGCAGCAAGTACTGAAAGAAATATTAGGGCACAATATATACTAATAATTATTGCACTATTGTTAGGAGTAGTATTTAAATTAAATAGAACTGAATTAATATTAGTAATACTAGCTATGTTTTTTGTTATATTTGCAGAAATGATTAATACAGCAATAGAAGCTGTTGTTGATCTTTATACTGATATATATCATCCTAAAGCTAAAATTGCTAAAGATATTGGAGCAGGAGCTGTTGTTCTTGCTGTTTTAAATTCAATAATAATTGCATATTTTGTTTTCTTTGAAAAAATAGCAAATTTTGGATTAAAATATTTAGTTACATGGTCTAAAGCTAACCCAAGTATGTATTTTGCTATATTAATATTTGTAACTTTAATATTAATTGTTACTTTTAAATTACTATCTAAAAAAATTACAGAAAATAGATTTATACCGAGTGGACAAGCTATGGTTGCAACTTCAATTTTTATGGCTATATGGTCACAAACTAAAAACACAATAGTTTTAACTTCTGCATTAATAATAGTTGCATTAGTTTGCTTAAATAGAATAAGTAATGATAGAAGAACAGTTTGGGAAGTTGCCCTAGGTGGAGCCTTAGGAATTTTAATAGCAATATTTGTTTATACAACATTGAAAATTGTAGGAGGTGCTTTATGAGTAGAGCAGATGAAATGAAAGTAAATAAAAAATATAAAAAGGAGAAACCTATAAAAGAAAAAAAGCATAAGAAAGAAAAAGCTATAAAAAATAAAGATAAAGAAGATATATATACTGAAATTAAATCTAAGAAAAAAGAAAAAAGAAAGACTAAAATTTTCTGTGTATTTATAATAATAATTCTAATATTAGGTATATTAGGAGGAATAGGATATATTGTTTATTATAATATGTTTCAACCTTTTCAAACTATTGTAGTTAAAAATCCAATTGACATGAAACAATATAAATTAAATATCTTAGATATTCATAGTAATTCTAGACCGTTTGCTATAATGGTTGATAATAATGAAAATGCTTGGCCACAATTTAATATTAATAAAGCTTTTGTTGTATATGAAATGCCAGTTGAATGGGGACTAAGTCGTTTAATGGCTATTTTTAAAGATCAGAAAGATATGAAAATGGTTGGTCCTATGAGAAGTGCAAGACATTATTTTTTGGATTATGTTAAAGAATATGATGCAATATATGTCCATGAAGGTTATAGTCCAAGAGCGATTAGAGAAATAGAATCAAGAAATATAGATTCAGTTGTATATACTGAAGGTTTGTGGTGGAGAGATAATACTAGATTTGCACCTCATAATGCTGTAACAAGTAGTCAAAGAATGTTAGATGCTGCAAAGAAAAGAAAATATAAGTTAACAACAAATAAGCGAATTCCTTTAAGATATTCATTATTACCTTTAGAAATGGAAAATGCAATATCTGCAGTTACTATTAATACTGGTTTTAGTAGTTATGCTACTTTAAAATTACAATATAATGATAAAACGAAAAAATATGAAAAGTCTGAAATTGGAGAAGTTATTAAAGATGCAGTAACAAAAACACCTTTAGCTGCTACGAATATTATAATGTTACATGTAAAAACAACTCCACTATATGGCTATGGTGCGGGGAAAGGCAGAATTGATATAGATACCACACAAGATATGTCAGGATACTATTTTGTTGAAGGACAAGGAGTTAAAATTACTGCTAAAAAGAAAACCAGAGATTCAAATACTATATATAAGTTAGAAAATGGCAAGGAATTAAAAATGAAGGATGGTAATACTTTTATATTTCTGATACCTAATACTCAAAAAATAAATATTAAAGGGATACCTAAACCAACAAATAATGTAGAAAATAATAAAGAAACAAAGAAAGCAGAGTAATGAAAGAAAATACAGAATTTAAATCAGGATTTATAGGTTTTTTAGGAAGAACTAATGTAGGCAAATCAACTATATTAAATAAACTTTTAAAAGAAAAGATATCAATAGTTACACCTAAGAAACAAACAACTAGAAAACAAATAAAAGGAATATTAACAACTGAAGGATATCAGTTGATATTTCTTGATACTCCAGGAATTCATAAAGGTAGATATAAATTAAATAAATTAATGAATGAAACTGCATATCTTTCTAATATGGATGTAGATTTGATATTATTTGTTGTTGAACCAAAGATTACACAAGAAGATTTAAATATAATAAATAAAATAAAAGAAAATAAAAATTTAAATACAAAACCTATTATTCTTCTTATAAATAAAATTGATAAATATAAATTTGGAAAAGATAAAGGCAGAGATTTAAAATTAATTGAAGATTATTCGAAATTATATGAATTTGCAAGTATTATACCAGTGTCTGCAGAGACAGATCATAATATTAATGAAATTATTTATGAGATTTTAAAGAATCTTAAAAAAGGTCCTAAGTATTTTTCAGAAGATGAATATACAAATCAAACTGAAAGAGAAATTGTAGGAGAAGTTGTAAGAGAAAAAGCATTAAAATTATTACATGAAGAGATACCTCATGGAATATATGTTGAAATAGATAATATGAAAAAAAGACAAACAACTAAAAAAGAAGACATATATGATGTAGATATTACTATTAATTGTGTTAAAGATTCACATAAAGGTATTATTATAGGTAAAGATGGAGAAATGTTAAAGAAAATAGTATCTTATGCTAGAGAAGATTTAGAGAATATGTTAGAAATTAAATTTAATATTAATGTATGGGTTAAGGTAAATAAAGATTGGCTTAATGATGAAAAAATAATAAAAAGATTTAAAATAGAGAAATAATAAATGAGTAAAATTATTAAATTAACAGGAATAGTTATTGCTGAAAATGATGTTTCAGAATCTGATAAAATGTTGACTATATTAACATCAGAAAAAGGCAAAATTAGTGCAATAGCTAAATATTCAAGAAGATCTAAATCTTCTTTATTATCAGGAACACAATTTTTGTGTTTCTCTAATTTTTTATTATATAAAGGCAGTAATAATTATATTGTAAATGAATCAATACCAATAGAGATGTTCTATAATATTCATCAAGATTATGATAAATTACTTTTGGCTACAAATATAACTAAAATGATTAATAAAGTGGCTTTAGAAAATTATTTAGAACACAATCTTTTAAAACTTTTTTTAACTACACTTAAATTTATTTCAAATAATGGTGAATTAGAAACATATAAAAAGTCAGATATATTTATTGAATCAGTTTTTAGAATAAGATTATTAAAACAGCTAGGCTTTACTCCAAAGCTAGTAAATTTAGAAAAATATAATGAACCATATGAATTAGTTTTTGATTTAGATGATAGTAGAGTAATAGTTTTAGATGAAAATATTAAAATCAGAAATAGTATAAAAATACAAAAAGAAACATTATATAGTTTACAATATATTTTAAATTCAGATATTAGTAAAATATTTGATTTTAGTATATCTAACAGAATTTTAGTAGAATTATCCAAAATAGCTAATAAATATTGTGATAAATGTTTATATTAATATATAATTAATATAAAGTTTTATTATAAAGCTTTAAAAAATGTTTCTTAGAATATATAATTATAATGTAGTAAAAATTAATTAGGAGGTAAATATGTTAAATGATAAAGTTATTGTAGTAACAGGAGGAGCTTCAGGAATGGGTAAAGCAATGGTTGTAAAGTTTCTATCTGAAAATGCTAAAGTAGTTGCTGTTGATATAAATGAACAAAGATTAGGCGAACTAGCAACTGAAGTAGCAACAGCTAATTTAATAACATTAGCTGCAGATATATCTAAAAAGGAAACAAATGAAAAAATGATTGATCTAGCAATAGAAAAGTTTGGTAAATTAGACGTTTTAGTAAATAATGCTGGAATATTAGACAATTATATGAATATAGGTGAAATTTCAGATGAAGTATGGGAAAGAGTATTACAAATTAATTTAACAGCACCAATGTATGCAACAAGAAAATCAATTAACTATTTTTTAAAAAATTCAATAAAGGGGAATATTATAAATATTGGTTCTGTTGGTTCAATTAGAGGCGGAAGAGGCGGAGTAGCTTATGTTGCATCTAAACATGCATTAGCTGGTTTTACCAAAAATACAGCTCAAGCTTATGGAAGAGATAATATTAGATGTAATTTAATAGCACCAGGAGCAATTGATACAAATATTGCAGAATCAATTAATCCTGAAACTATGAGTAAAAAAGGATTAGATGTTATTATGTCTGGTATAGGAACAAATATTAGAACAGGATCTTCAGAAGAAATAGCAAATATAGCTGCATTTCTAGCATCTGATGATTCAAGTCTAATAAATGGAGTAACAATAGTAGCTGATAGTGGCTGGACAGCTTTTTAAAACTAAAAAAGCAAATAACAAATAAAAGACAGAATAAAGAAAGAATAAAATTAAAATTAAAATTATATTAAATAGAATAGAATATAAATACAATATAAAAGGAAGTTTTAAGACTTCCTTCTTGCTTGATAAAACTAAGTTTAAATGATAAAATTAAAATATTAAAAATAATAAAAGTTAGTCAAAATGGAGAAAATAATGAGCATAATTAAAAAAATATTTAAAACAAAAAGTCAAAGAGAAATAAAAAAAGTTTTACATATAGTAAAAGAGATAAATGATCTTGAAGAAGATATGGAAGCTTTATCAAATGCAGATTTAGCTGCTAAAACACCATATTTTAAACAATTATTAGAAGAAGGTAGTACATTAGATGATATTTTGCCTGAAGCATTTGCTGTAGTTAGAGAAGCTGCAAAAAGAGTATTAGAAATGAGACATTATGATGTTCAGTTAATAGGTGGAATTATGCAACACCAAGGTAGAATAACTGAAATGAAAACAGGTGAAGGAAAAACCCTAGTTGCTACACTTCCTGCATATTTAAATGCTTTAACAGGAAAAGGAGTTCATATTGTTACAGTAAATGAATATCTAGCTAAAAGAGATAGTGAATGGATGGGTAAAATATTTACATTTCTTGGACTTACTGTTGGTACTAATTTAAATAGAATGAATAATGAAGAAAAAAAGATTGAATATAAAAAAGATATACTATATTCAACTAATAATGAATTAGGATTTGATTATTTAAGAGATAATATGGTTGTAGATGCTGATGATATTGTTCAAAGAGAACTATATTATGCAATAATTGATGAGATTGATAGTATTTTAGTTGATGAGGCTAGAACACCATTAATTATTTCTGGTAGAGGAACAAAATCAAATGATGTTTATAAAAAAGCAGACGATTAATAAAAAAAGAAGTTATTGAAGAAAAAGCAAAAGGTTTCTTAGATGTTAGTGCAATCACAGATGCTCAACAAGAGGATTTAAGTAAATATGACTATATTGTAGATTTAAAAGCAAAAACTGCCTCACTTACAGAAAAAGGAATAAAAAAAGCTGAACAATATTTTAATATAGAAAACTATAATGATTTAGAAAACTCAGAATTAGTTCATCATGTTACTCAAGCAATACAGGCACATGGTACAATGAGAAGAGATATAGACTATATTGTTAAAGATGGTGAAGCATTAATTGTTGATGAATTTACTGGTAGAATTATGCATGGTAGAAGATATTCAAATGGTCTTCATCAAGCAATAGAAGCTAAAGAAGGAATAAAAATAGAAGATGAATCACAAACATTAGCTACAATTACATTTCAAAATTATTTTAGACTATATACAAAATTAGCTGGTATGACAGGTACTGCTATGACTGAAAAAGAAGAATTTGAACAAATTTATGATCTTGATGTTATAGAAATACCAACAAATATGCCAGTTATTAGAAAAGATAATTCAGACATTATATATAAAACAGAAGAAAGTAAGTTTAATGCTGTTTTAGAAGATGTTAAATCATCACATGAAAAAGGTCAACCTGTTTTAGTTGGTACAGCTTCAGTAGAGACTTCTGAGAGATTAGCAGCTATGTTTAATAAAGCAGGACTTCCACATCAAGTATTAAATGCTAAACATCATGAGAGAGAAGCTGAAATAATAGCTCAAGCAGGCCAACCAGGAGTAATTACAATAGCAACTAATATGGCAGGTCGTGGTACAGATATTAAATTAGGTGGTAATTCTGAATTTTTAGCTAAACAACAGATGAAAAAAGAAGGTAAAACAGAAGAAGAAATTTTAAATGCAACATCATATTTTGAGACTGATGATGAAGAAATATTAGCTGATAGAGAAGAATTTAAACAATTAAAAAAGAAGTTTAATAAAGAAAATGAAGAAGATAAAAAAAGAGTTATAGAAGCTGGTGGACTTAAAATAGTTGGTACAGAAAGACATGATGCTAGAAGAATTGATAATCAGTTAAGAGGTAGATCTGGTAGACAAGGAGATCCAGGTGAAACAGTTTTCTATTTATCATTAGAAGATAAATTAATGAAGGTATTTGGTGGAGATATGGTAACTAGATTATATGATACATTAGATATTCCGGAAAATTTACCAATACAAGTAGGAATAATATCAAGAGCAATTGAAAATGCGCAAAAAAGAATAGAAGGTTTAAACTTCTCTGCTAGAAAATATACTCTAAATTATGATGATGTTATAAATGTACAAAGACAATTAATATACAACCAAAGAAGACAAGTTTTAAATGGTGAAAATATTCATGATCAAATATTAAATATGGTAAAAACTGCAATAGAAATGTTGATAAATACATATAGAGAAGAATTAGAAACAGGCACATATAATTATGAAATGTTTGAAAGAGAAATAATTAATAATTTTGCTATAGATCCAAGTAAATATCTAAAAGATGAAAAGGGAAATAAATTAGAAAAAATAGACCTAGATATTTTAACAGACCAAATTACTGATGAAGTAATTCAAAATATCGAGCTAGCACATTCTGAACATCCAGAAGAATATGAAGAAATAGAAAGATATATTCTTCTAAGAGTAGTAGATGAAAGCTGGATAGAACATATTGATACTATGGATGATTTAAAAAATGGTATTGGACTTCGTGGATATGGTCAAAGAGATCCAGTAGTACAATATAGAATTGAAGGTTCAGAACTATTTGATGAAATGAATGCACAAATAAAACTGCAATTTACAAAGATGTTAACACATGTTAAAAAAGTAGAAGAACAAGATACACAGAAAAAGAAAACTGTACAAATAACTAGTGCATCACAAGAAGATTTAAAATTACCAGGTGAACCACAAATGAATAATCCACAAACTGAAAAACCAGAACCAATAGTAAATACAAGTAAAAAAGTAGGTAGAAATGATCCTTGTACATGTGGAAGTGGTAAGAAATATAAACAATGTTGTGGCAAATAGTAAATAAATCTTTTAAATGACTAATAGTAAAAAAGCATATATCTCTTGAATTAGACATAACAAAAAGGAACTAGTATAGTAAATAGAAAGAAGAAAATATAAAAAATATATTTTAATATTAATTAAGGAGTAAAAAAATGAATAAAAAAGAATTAGAATTTTATAATAAAATAAAAG
>CAZLWI010000009.1:0-19124 GCA_964563525.1 uncultured Lachnospiraceae bacterium
TTGGTTCGAGTCCAACAAGAGGCGCCAGACACTACACCCAAGTAGTGTCTTTTTTTATGTAAAAGATTAGTTACTATTATAAATAAATATGATATTATATTAGTAGGTATTAGAAAATAAAAATAAATAATATGAAATCTATTATTGTGAGTTTTAATTACATATGGTAATATAGATATAGTATTTTAAGAAATATATTTTTATGCATAAGTTAGGTAAAAAATGGAAGATGAGAAAAAAGAAAAAGTTCACAGAATAGTTAAATCAATAGCTACTTTTATAGTAGTAGTTTTAATTAGTATTATAATAATAATTATAGGAAATAATAAATACAAATTAGATAAACAAGAAGATCTAGAATATATGAAAGCAACAATTACATCTGTATTTATAACAGAAAAAAAATCTAATGATGACAATCTTGTTATTGGTAAAGATATTAGTTTTGAAGCAAGTCTTGATAAAGAAACTCAAGGTAAAGTTGTTTTTGGTAGACAATTACAAACAACAACATATCCTAAAAAAACAATAGAAGAGGGAGATAAAGTAATACTAATTAAAAATGAAAATTCTGAAATTTACTCTTTTGTTGATTATGACAAAACAAATTCTGTAATAATATTAGTAATAGCTTTTATTGTGCTTACGATTATTGTGGGATTATGGAAAGGTTTCAATACAATAGTTGCTTTAATATTAAATGCATTGATAATCTTTTTAGTATATATCCCTTCAATTGTTTCAGGAGCAAATATATATTTATCAACAACTCTTTTAGCATTATATGTTGTTTCATCTGGACTTATTCTTTTAAATGGAATTAATAAGAAAACATTTGCAGCAATTATTGGTAATATATGTGGAGTTGCTATCGCAGGGATACTAGCATTTGTTTTAAATAAAGTATTCTATATTACAGGAGTAATTAGCGAAGAATCAATATTTTTACAATTAATTAATAGTGAAGAAAATAAAATTAATTTAGTTGGAATAATATGGGCAGGAACTGTAATTGGAGCATTAGGTGCAATTATGGATACAGCAATGTCTGTTTCATCAACAATTAAAGAGGTATCAGATAATATGGAAAATAAGGAAGCTAGAACATTATTTAAATCTGGAATGACAGTAGGTAGAGATGCAATAGGCACAATGACTAATACTTTAGTATTAGCATATATTGGAGGAGCTATAAGTATGACAATATTACTTGTTGCAAACTCAAAAAGTCATTTGTTTTTAATTAACTCTGAACCAATATTAGTTGAAATATTACAAGCTATAGTAGGAAGTATAGGAATTTTAATAACAGTGCCGTTTACAGTATTAGTAGCAACAATGTTCGAAGTAAGAAAACGTAAAGAAGGTAAGAAGTTTATACAAAAATATAGTGAAGGTTTAAGTTTTAATTTTAAAAAGAAATAATAGAAAAATTTAAGTATAATAAACATAATAAGATAAAAATAGAAAGAAAGGTAAATATGGAGAAAAGAAAAGTATTAGAAGTTAAAAACTTATATAAAAAAATCGGTAAAAAAGAAATACTTCATGATATTTCATTATATGTTAATGAAGGAGATATTCTAGGTTTTATTGGTCCTAATGGAGCAGGTAAAACTACAGCTATTAAATTAATTTTAGGATTACAATCTATTACTTCAGGTGAAGTATATATTAATGGTAAAAGTATTAAGAAAAATTTTACGAAAGCAATAGAAAGAGTTGGAGCAATTGTTGAAAATCCTGACTTATATATGTATCTAACAGGTTTAGAAAATCTCAAACTTAATGCAAGGCTATATAAGGGAATAAAAAAACAGAGAATTGATGAAGTAATTAAAATAGTTGGACTAGAAAACAGAATTAATGATAAAGTTTCAAAGTATTCTTTGGGAATGAGACAAAGATTAGGTATTGCTATAGCTTTATTACACAAACCAAATCTATTAGTTTTAGATGAACCTAATAATGGATTAGATCCTGAAGGTATAATGGAATTACGACAATTATTAAAGAAACTAGCAATAGAAGAAGGTATGGCTATATTAATATCAAGTCATAATTTATCAGAAATAGAAACCCTTTGTACTACAGTTTCAATAATAAATAAAGGTAAGATTATTGAAACTAATACATTAGAACATTTAAAGACTTATGAAAATACAAAATACTATTTTAAATTAAGTGAAATAGAAGATTTTGTAAAATTAAGAAGATTATTTGAATATGTCTTAAAAAGAGAAATAACTTTAAATAAATTAACAACAGATTCTTTTGAAGTTAATATTTCAGAAGAAGATGTACCAGCTTTGCTTTATGCATTAACTAAGGAAAAATATTTAGTATTTGAGGTATCTAAAGAGAAAACAATCTTGGAAGAAGCCTTTATTAGTAAAACAGGAGGACAGAAAATTGATTAATTTAATAAAAAATGAATTTAAAAAAATATTTGCAAAGAAAAGTACATATATTATATTTATAATATTAATATTAATGTTATTTGGAATTGGATTACTTAATAAAATTGCTGCTAAATCTATGCAGTCTAATAGTTATGACAGGTATTATTTTGATACACAAGAAAAATTAGAATCAGATTTAAAAGAAATAGAAAAAGCAAAATTTATGGGTAGGGAAAATAATATAGAAAGATGGACATATATTAAAAAGGAAATTGATCTTATTAAATTAACTACTAGATTAGAAGAAGTAGAAGATAAAAATTGGAAAAGACAGATACTAGCTCAAACTGACTTTAAATCTCAAGATGATAAGATTGAAATGGAATTAAAGGCCGTAAGAGAAGATAGTAAAATCTTAGAATCTAAAGAATATAAAAAAGCAGTTGAAGATTATGAAAAACATATTAATGATTTTCTAAAATTAACACAGGAAGAATATTATAAAAATGAAGTTGAAAAATATAAAACAATTAATATAGATCTAAAGAAACAAATTTCAAGATTAGAAAAAGAAGAAAATGAACTTATTAATAATTCGGTTCAAATTAAAGAATTAGAAAAACAAATTCAAGAAAATGAACTTATTATTGAAGTTGGTGAAATAAGACTAGAAAAGAAAATAAAATATGAAGAAAATAATTTTATGAATGATGCACTATTAAATTATCAAACATTAAAAAGCTTTTTAAATGATAACGAAGAACCAAAGCCAGATGCAAAATTCGAAGAGAAGTCTTCATATTATACTACATTAAAACAATTTGAAGAAGCAAAATATATGCTTGAAAATAATAAAAATATTTCAAATCCTCTATCAGCGAATTATCAGATTAAAAATTTTCTATCTCAACATTTAATAATATATATGGTAGTTGTAATTGTAATATCTGGAATGATAGTTTCAGAAGAGTATAGTAAGGGTACAATAAAAAACTTGCTTGTAAAACCATATAGAAGAAGCACAATATTATTATCAAAATTAATAGTTGTAGTAATAGTATCAATATTAGCATTTTTGTTAATATTTGGGGCATTTGTCTTAATATCAGGAATATTATATGATTTTAGTTCAATAAAGGATTCAGTTGTACAATTTAATGCTAATACTAAAGTTATTGAAGAAATGAATTTATTTGTTTATGTTTTAAGAGATTTTGCTTATACATTGCCTTTTGTTTTAGTTATTACATTATTTACATTTGTAGTATCAGTAATTACTACATCAAGTGCAGCAGCAATAGTCTTAGGTATGATATCTTTATTAGCAACTGGTATTGTAAATCAAATAATTTCAATGTTAACATATAATTGGGTAAAATATATACCTACAATTAATTGGGAATGGCGATTATTTATAAGTTCAGAATATATTAAAATACAAGATCTTAGCTTTACTTATGCAATAATAATTACAATAGTAACATATTTAGTTTTCTTAATACCATCATTTATTGTATTTAAGAGAAGAGATATTAAAAATATATAGTATGAATATAAAAACACTCAAAGAAATTTAATTGTAAATAAAAAAGTAGGTTTAAAATGAAAAAAAGACAAGGTGAAGATAGAATTTTTACTACACCAAATATATTATCATTAACTAGATTGTTAATGGTTCCATTAATAATATTAAGTATTATATGGGAAGAGCACACAATGTGTTTTCTTTTTATAGCTCTATCAGGGATTACAGACTTATTAGATGGATATATTGCTAGAAAATTTAATGAAGTAACTAAGGTAGGTAAAATATTAGATCCAATAGCTGATAAATTAACTCAAGTAGTAATTATATATGGATTAATATATAGAATGCCTATTGTATGGATAACTCTAACTATATTTGTATTAAAAGAAGCTAGTATGGGATTATATAATCTATATTTTATGTATAAAGGACATGAATATGAAGGAGCTATAATGTATGGTAAAATATCAACAATGACTTTCTATATTTCCATGATTCTTTTATTCTTATTTCCTTCAATGAATACATTTTTAGCTAAAATCCTATTATTAATTACTACATTAGGATTAATTGTATCTTGGATAGGTCATATGATCGAATATACTAAGCAATACAGGGGATATAAGGAAAGAGGAGAATTATGATTACAGCTGTAATATATAGCAGTAAGAGTGGATTTTCAAGACAATATGCTGAAATAATTGCTAAAGAGCTAAATATTAATATGTATAATATAAAAGAAGCTAAAGAAAAATTAATTGCTAAATCAGAAATAATATATGTAGCTGGAATTACTGTAACTAAAATTAGAGAATTAAGTAGAGTAAATAGATTGTTTAGAGTTCAATATGTAATAGGTGTTGGAATGACAGATTATTCTGAAGAATATGAAAATACAATATTTTCTAATAATATAAATATTTCAGATAAATTTTACTATACACCTGGTGGATATGATGCAACGAAAACTAAAGGACTAGATAAATTCTTAATTAGCCTACTAAAGCTATATTATAAACAATTAAAAAAAGATGCTAAAAAACGAAATAAAGAATTATTACCAAAAGATCAAGATATTATTAATATCTTGGAAAAAGGTTATTCAAATAAAGTGTCAGAAAAATATTTAGAAAGATTTTTTAAAGAAGTAGTACTTTAGAAGTAGATATTATGGTAAAAGAGAATAAAAGAAATTTAATATTTATTTCATTAGTAGTATTAATTATTTTACTACTAATATTTCTAATTATATTAATTAAAAATAATAATAAAAATGTAGAATCTGTTGAGAAGCAGATAAAGACTTCTGAAAAAGGTACAATTGTTTTAGAATCACAAGATAGATATAAAAAAATATTAGAAAAAATTTCAAAAAGGGATGAGCTAATTATTCAAGAAGACTTAATTAGTAAAACATCAGAAAACACAAACTCAATAATAGAGAACTTAAAAAAAGAAGGTATAAAAACTAATATGGTAGAATTTCTACTTGTATTAAAAGAAGAAGGATTATTATTAGATGATGATTCCTTTAACTCAGAAACAAAAAGTTTAAAAATTGGTAAATTAAGTGATGGAAATTATTCTTACGAAATAATACTTAAAGAAGAAAATAGAATAATTGCAGATGAAAAGATTAAACAAAAAAATAATCAAACACAAGCTTTAGAACAAAACTTAAAACCTCTACCAATTGTTCCATATGAAAATACAATGAAATTAAAAATTAAAACATTTAAAGATAATGAAGATATTCACATTCCGGTATATAATGCTGAATCACTTCAAATATCTTGGGGAGATAGTAATCTAAGTTTTGCAAAGATTAATACTCATAAATATGCGAAAAAAGGAGAGTATATTGTTTCAATAATTGGCAAAACTATAAATGGATATTTTGGTGGAGACAAAACATATTTTAATAAAAATATTATTGAGTTAATTGATTGGGGCGAAAATGGATTTACTAAATTTAATTCTTTTGGACAAAATATAACAGGTAAAATTCCTATTCCAAAAGCAAATACTTTTAAAAATACAATTGAGTTTTCATACACCTTTGCTAATTCTTTAAATTTAAGAGAACCGCTACCATCGGATATATTTTCCACATTAAGAAATGATGTATATTTTAATCAAACATTTTCATCATGTGTTAATCTAACAGGTAATGCTCCAGAAATATGGCAATTTAAACATATAAAGATTAATAGTAAGGAGACATTTAAAAATTGTATCCTTCTAGAAAACTTTGATGAAATACCTAATAATATGAAATAGTTTTAATTAAGTAAAGTAAAGCAAAATAAAATAGAATAGAATAAAATAGAATAGAATAGATAAAATAGAATAGAAATAATTTATTATACAAATACAATTAGTAGTTTTAGTTGTATTTTTTATTTATTTTTTTAATTTGTCCATATTTTTTTCTTGCTATTTATCTATATTTTATCTTGAAAAAAGACTTGCTTGTATATATAATAGAAACAAGAAAATATATAGCAAAAAGGAACTTAAAAGATGGACAAAGAGAGTATAAAGAATAGAATTGAGAGTTTAACACAATCTCAAGTATTTTTTGATATACCTATGAATAAATATACATCTATGAAAATAGGTGGATTAGCTTCTCTTTTTGTAAGGGTTAAAAGTATAGAAGATTTAAAAACAATTTTAAATATTGTAAAAGAAGAAAACATTCCAATATTTGTTTTAGGCAATGGAACTAATACAATAGTAAAAGATGGAGTTTTAGATAAACTTATTCTTAAAATAGATATGAAAGATATTAATATTTTAGGAAAAGAAGATGAATATACTTTTGTTGAAGTCTATTCTGGCGCACAATTAAAAGCAACAATATATACTTTAATGAAAAAAGGTTTAGGGCCTTTACATTCGTTATTTGGTATACCTGCTACTATAGGTGGAGCAATTAAAATGAATGCAGGTGCATATGAGATGGAAATGAAGGATATTGTTTATGAAACAACATATATGGACTATGATGGTAATATTTTTACAGTAAAATTAGATAAACATAAATTTGGATACAGAGAATCAATATTTCAACATAGTGATGTCGTAATATTAAAAACAGTATTAAGATTAAAAGATATTGACTCAAAAATTGAATTAGAAAAAGCAAATGAAATCATGCAAACTAGAAAAGACAGACAGCCTTTAAATTATCCTAATACAGGATCAATATTTAAAAGAGGTGAGAATTTTTTCGCATCTAAGGAAATAGATGGAGCAGGCCTAAAGGGAAAACAGATAGGCGGGATGGCTGTCTCAGATAAACATGCAGGTTTTATTATAAACAAAGGTAATGGGACATATAGAGATTTTAAAGAACTAGTTTCATATATTCAAGAAAAAGTATATGAAAATAGTGGAAATAAATTAGAATTAGAAGTAATAATTATAGGAGATGAATAATGACATCGTTTTTTGAATGGTTTAAAGGTGGAGCTAAAATAAAGAGATGGTTACTATTAGTATTAGTAGGAGTTATGTTAATAGCATACTCAATGTCAAAAATACTACTACTTAGTGTATTAAACTTGCTTGATATTTTAATAATGATAATCACAGGTGTTCTAGGAACACTAATAATAATATATGGTTTAATTAGAATACAAAAAAGATCATTAGAAATTTTTATTGAAGCTAATGGAGTAAATTATAAGAATTTAAAAGATGAACAAATAAACATGAAGTCTTTAATTTTTGATAAGACTATTTATGATAATGGACCTAAAATAGTTGTTATCGGAGGTGGTTCAGGTTTAGAGGTAGTAATATCTGGGCTTAAAAAATATACAAATAATATAACAGCAATTGCTACATTATCAGAAGAGAAAGATTTAGCTTATGAGAAGGCACTAAATAAAGATGTTAAAGATTCAATTGCAGCTTTAGCTGTTAATCAGCCTTTAATGGAACATTTATTAAATTGGAATTATACATCAGAAAAATTAAAAGGACTAAATTTTGGTGATGTATATATTGCTGCTGTTCAAGAAATAACTGGAACAATTGCAGCAGGATTAAATAAAACTCAAGATATCTTAGATATGATTGGTGAAGTTGCACCTGTATCATTAGATGAGCTTATGGTATGTGCTGAGTTTAATGATGGTTCAATTGTTGAAGGAAAAAACAAGATTGTTGAAGTAGCAGAAGAAAAGATTGAGGGAATAAATAGAGTATATATCACTCCTTCAAATTGTAGATCAAATCCAAGAGTTATTGAAGCAATTCAAGAAGCTGATTTAATTGTTATAGGTCCAGGAAGACTTTATTCAGGGATAATACCAAATTTTCTAGTTAAAAATATTGCAAGTACAATAAGAGAAGCAAAAGCACCTAAAGTATATATTGCAAATATTATGACTGAAAAAGGTGAAACAAATAACTATACTTTATCTGATCATATTAAAGCAATATTTGAACATTCAGGTGGTGCTGTATTTGATTTCTGTATATGTGATACTGGTGAAATCATACCAGAATATATCAGACTATATCATACTAAAGGTTCAGAAATAGTAGAAGTTGATCATGAAAAATTAAAATCTTTAGGTGTTAAAGTTATGAAAAGAGATTTATCTAGAGTTATAAATGAAAAAATTAGACATGATTCTGATACAATTGCACTTACTTTAATGGAAATAATTTTCTCTGAAATCAAATATACTGATAAAAGAGATGAAGTTAAATATGCTCTTTTAAATAAAGTATTAAAAGAACAAAGAAGAGTACAAAAAAGAATAGATAGAAATTTAAGAAAATCAAGAAAAAAATCAAAAAAACTGGATGATTTAGATAATACAAAACATATTAATGAGAATGATAAAAAAGAACAAACTCAGAGCGCAAGAACTGGTATTAGAAGAATTCAAGAAGAAAATTTAGAAAAAATACAAATTGATGATGATTTAGAAGAAAGAGAGCCATCTAAATTTTTAGAAAAATATAAAGATAGACTAGAATCAGTTAGAAATGCAGATCTAATAAGAGAAGAGAATTTAAAGAAATTAAAAGCAGATGAAGAGCAACAAAGATTAAAAGAAAAAGAAGTTAAGGCTAAAGATGAAATAAAAGAAGAAGCAGAAGAGTTATTTAAACAAATTAAAAAACTAGAAAGAAAAAGAGAGACATTTAGGAAACAAGAAAAGAAAAAAGAAGAATAAATACAAAAGAAAAATTAAAGGAGATAAATGTGGAAGTCTATAAATTAAATTTAGGACCTAAAAATGCCTATGATAAAGAATGGTTAATATCAAATGGATTAGGATCATATTCATCATCTTCGTTAGGGCTTTGTAATACTAGAAAATATCACGGATTACTTGTTGCAGCACTTAATCCACCTGCACAAAGACATGTAATAATATCTAAAATAGATGATTCAATTGAAGTAAATGATAAAAAATATGTATTAGCAAATAATGAATTTGAAGATTTAAGAGATGATAATTCGGATTATTTAAATGCATTTAGACAAAAATACTATCCAGAGTTTGAATATATATTACCTGATTGTGATGTTGTAATAAAAAAGCAGATGGTAATGGAAAGATACAAAAACAGGATATATTTAAGATATTTTATTAGTAATAACACTAGTTCTGAAGCAACAATTGTAATTACACCTATATTAAATTTTAGAGATTTTCATAGTACTGATTCAAATGTTTGGGCAGAAGAACATAGAGTAAATGATAATAATATTGTATATATAATAAAAAACAGAAAAGATTTTCCTTTGAGAATAGAAATTTCAGAAGGTAGATATGAATCATATAATCATAATTTATTCAAAGGTATGAAATATGAATGGGAAAAGGAGAGAGGTTTTCCATTTATAGAAGATCATATTGTACCAGGATCATTTAAAGTAGATATTAATCCAAGAGAAGAAAAACAAATAGTTCTATGTGCTACATTAGAAACAAGAGATGAAAATATTGAAAATAATAAATTATTAGAAACTAATCTATTTGAAAGAGCTGAACAAGTATTTGACGAAGAAGAAATGAGAATCCAAAGTATTATAGATCAAGCTGATTTAAAAGAAACATTTAAAACAGGTGGTCAAGATTTTGTGGAAGACTTAATTATAGGTGGAGATAAATTTGTAATTAAACATCATGGGTTAACTAGTATTATAGCAGGTTATCCTTGGTTTATAGATTGGGGAAGAGATTCTCTATTAGCAATGGAAGGAATACTTTTAGCTTCAAATAGGCTAGAAGAGGCAAAAGAACTATTTAGATTTTTAGTTAAAGATTTAAATAATGGTCTTATACCTAATTCATATTGTGAAAGAGAAAATACACCATACTACAATTCGGCAGATGCTTCATTATTATTTTTTGAACTATTAGTAAGATATACAAATAGACAAGTAGATTATGATTTTATACTTGAGATGTATCCATTTATGAAAGATATTATTGATTCATATATTAAAGGCACAAATTTCTTTGGTAATAATATTTATTTAGATGAAGATTACCTATTATCAATTGGAACAGATCAGATTCAAAGTACATGGATGGATGCAAAAATAGGAGATGAAGTTATTACACCAAGAAATGGTAAACCAGTTGAGATAAATGCTCTATGGTATAATGCCCTAGTTATATTTATAAAATACTCTGAATTACTTGGAAAAACTGATGATATTAAGAAATATATTGAATATGCAGAAAAGGCAAAAACATCATTTAATGAACAGTTTATTAGTCCTAAAGGTGGACTTAAAGACTTAACTCATGATGATAAAATTAGACCTAATCAATTATTTGCAATTGCAACATCTTTTCCAGTAGTTGATCCTGGTTCAAAATTAGCTTTAGATATAATAGAAATAGTTGATGAAAAGTTAATTAATAAATTTGCTATTAAATCACTTGCAAGAGGAGAAGATGGATATACAAGAGTTTATGAAGGTAATCCAGAAGAAAGGGATAGATCTTATCATCAGGGAATATCATGGGCTTGGCTTAATCAACTATATTATGATGGACTTAAAAATATAGTTAAAGAAAAACCTGAAATACAGAAAAAATTAGATGAATATATTAAAGGAATAACTAAAATATATTCTAAAGAAATATATATTAAGCCTGGAATGCAAGCAGTATCAGAACTTAATGATTCAATATTTCCTTTTTATGCAAAAGGTGCACCTTTCCAAGCTTGGAGTATTGCAGCAATAATTAGAATAGTTACAGGAAATTAAAAATGAGAATAATAGGAATAGATCCTGGATTTGGAATAGTTGGATATTCAATAATTGAATACAAAGGTAATAGTTTTAAATTAATAATAGCAGATGCTATTAAAACTAAACCTAATTCAGATTTTAATAAAAGACTTTGTACAATACATAATGAGTTAAAAAGTATTATCGAAAAATATAATCCTGATTGTGCAGCAGTTGAATCATTGTATTTTAATCAAAATACTAAAACAGCAATTGAAGTAGCTGAAGCTAGAGGAGTAATATTATTAACTTTAGAACAAGCAAAAATAAAAATTAAAGAGTATACACCATTACAAGTTAAACAAGGTGTAACAGGTTATGGAAGGGCAGATAAGAAACAAGTTCAACAAATGGTACAAAGCATATTAAATTTAGTTAAAATACCTAAACTAGATGATACAACAGATGCAATGGCAATAGCTATTTGTCATGCTCATTCATCAGGTAGCTTATTAAATGATTTAAAGTAAATAGATGGTCAATAAGTAATAAACAAATAGATAAGAAAAGGTAAATAAATGATATATTTAATCTATGGACAAGAAAGATTTTTGGTTAATAGAAAATTAGAAGAAATTAAAGATGAATATGAGAAAAAATATTCAGAGCTTTCTTTAGGTTTAAATTATATTGTTTTAAATAATTTAGAAAATATAGAAGAACTAATATCTGAAATAGAGATACCTCCATTTGGCTATGAAAATAAACTAATAATAGTAAGAGAAAGTGATTTGTTTTTAAAAGCTAATAAAAAATCTAGTAATAAGGAAGATAATAAAGTAAAGACTAAAGATAACAATGTATTTTTAAAAGAATATTTTGAAAATAATAAGAAAATATTAGATAGTGTTGAAATAGTATTTATAGAAACAGAGATAGATAATAAGTCAGAAGAAAAGATAGAAGAATCATTATATAATTATATAAAGAAAAATGGTAAAGTTTTTCAGTATAATGAATATACAAAGAAAGATAATTTAGCAATTATAAATATACTAGAAGAATATATAAAAGACTTTAATAAACAAACAAATAAAAATATTAAGATCAATAGATATGATTTAAATTTCTTTATTGAAGAAGCAGGTAGAGATATTTATACATTACTTAATGATTTAGATAAATTATTATTCTATTCATTTAATAAAGATGAGATAACAAAAGAAGATATTGAAAATATAACAATAAAATCTAAAGATTCAATAATATTTGATATAAGTAATAATATACTATCAGGTAATTATAATAATGTAATTAAGGTAATAGATAAACAAATATATTCGGGTAATGATATATATATATTATTAGGATATATATATGGAGTCTATAGAGAAATATATTTAGTAAGTCTAGCAGATGAGACTAAAAACAACCCAAAAGACATATTTGCAAGTAATAGAAGTTTCTTAATTGATAAATATAGGAGATTTATTAGGACAAAGGGAAGAAAGTCAATTGAAAGAATATTATTTGAAATAATGGAAATTGATAGATTATCTAAGATAGGAGCAATTGATCCTGAACTTGGAATAAAAGCATTACTAAGATAAGGAGATATAATGTCAACTAAAGAAGAAATAAGTGAAAAATTAGAATATTTAGGTTTGAATTTAGAAAGCCCTTCTGAATCATTAATTAAATTTGAACCTATTAATTTTAATTTATCTAGATTGAAAGAGGACAAAGATTTGAAGGCATATAGATATATACCGATAAAAGATATACAGATATTACTTACACCACATAATAAAGGTGAAGATTTAAAAATTAGATATGGTGATGCAGTACCAATAGGTAAGTATTTAGTACAAAACTCAGAAGATACAGAAGATTATGCTAGATATTTGGAATTTTTAAATTTATTTAGATATTTTTCTAAAGAAGAAATAGAAAAAATAGAAAAAGAACAATTGGAATATATAAATAATATGCCTTTTGAAATAAGATATGATAGATCACATATGTGGAGTATATATTATGATGAAAAGTTAAATAAATATTTTATGTTAGTATGTACTAAGGAAGCAGACTTTACAGAACTATTCTATATAATAAAAAAGAAGATTGAACTAGATAATACAGAAACTGAAGTAACTAAAGAAAAAATAAAGATAGAAGAAGATATAGTAAATAGAGATAAATTAGAAAATACAGAAAATTTAAACGAATATTTTAGTGAAGAAGAGAAAGATATAAATATTCAGAATAATATTAATGAAGAAATTAATATAGATGATGCTAATGGAATAGAAGAGGTAGCGGATAATAATATATTAACTAATAAATATATTTATGCACCAATAAATTATATTTCTTTATCTGATAAATATATATCTTCAAATGAGTTATTAGAAATAGAAAATTATTTATGGTATTTCACAAAAAACTGGCCTATAACTTTTGATTTGTATGATATGAAAAATAATTATTCTTTAATAATAAAAGGTGAAACTAAAATTTTTGATAGATTAGATTCAGATTATAAATATACAATTAAATCAAAAGAAGATGCTATTAGAATATATAAACATCTTAAAGCATTATTTACACTTGATTCTTCAACAGATAAATACTTTAATTTTAAACCAGAAATTAAAAAGAATTTTGAATTACAGTTTAAATGTAATAATATTGAGATTGGTTATGATGATATACCAGATTTTCTATTCAAAAAATATAATGAGTTATACCAAGAAATAGTTGTACTAAATGAACAGAATAAATCTAAAACTGTTAAATTTAACATGTTAAAAGATGATTTAAGTAAAAAAGAACAAACATATAAAGAAAAACAATTAGAAGTAGTACAATATTTAGATTGTAAAAAATCATTTACTAAAAAAGTTAGATATTTCTTTAAAAAGAGTAAAAGAATAACAAGAACAGAAGTAAATAAAAGCCAAATTAAAGAAGAAATTAGAAAAAAACTAGAAGAAGATAGAAAAGAAGTACAAGTTGATTATACAATTATTGAGACATTAGAAAATTTAGAGAAGAAAGAGTTTTATACTATTGATGATTTCATTTTTGTATACTCACTATATGAAAAATTGAAAAGAAAAGTATCTGAATTAACATTAGATATAAGAGCTATTAAATTATCATTACTAAATATTAATAATAAATTATCAAATGTTGAAATATATTTAGATGAAATTGATAGTCATAAAAAATCAATATTTGAGTTCTGGAAATTTACAAATAAGGATAATAAATTATCATTAGAAGAAGCAGAATTAGATGAAGATGGCAAAGAGATTATACATGAAGAAAAACAACTAGAAAGAGTATTTAATTTTGATATGGATATAGAAGCAATTGGTGAGAAAGTAGATGAAATTCAAAGAAAAAAACTATCTAAAGAAGAAATAAATTCAATTTTCTTACTTAATCAAGGATTTCTACCATATGTGAATATGTTAAAAATAAAAGATTTAGACGAATATGCAATAATATCATTCTTAGATGATTTGAAAAAAGAATATAAGGAAGATAACAAATACTTAGGAGAAGAATTTGATGTTTTTGGTTCAGTAGAGACATCTGTTAAAACAAGATATTTAAAAACAAAAGAATTTAGAGAAGTAAATAGAAATAGATTGAAAATTTGTAGTATAAATCAATCTTTAGATAAATTTAGATTTTTAGAAAAATTAACAGAAATTTTAAAATATACTGATGAATCAATGGCAAAAATCAAAACACCGATTAGTTTGCCAATATATAAATTAATACCTAGTATTGAAAAAATATCACATAATACATTAGAGATATTTAATATAGATATTAAGAAAGAATTAGAAGATTATATTGGTGTTGGCAATAATGCAAATTTAATCAAAATAAATCTTCCTGAAGGATCACCATCTATTTTTTATACAAATATAATGTATTACGAAAATCAAAATAGTACACTTCCTTTAGGAATAGATGTTGAAACAAAGATTTTGTTAGATTTAAGCCAATTTAAACTTAAAGAAGTTAAAAGAGAAAAAATAATAATAAATAAATATTTCAAAAACTACTTAGAACAAAAGTCATTTAAAAATATAAATATTATAGAATATGATATAATAGAATAATAAGAGGTAAATATGTGTATATTTTGTAAAATAGCAAATGGTGAGATACCATCTGAAAAAGTATATGAAGATGAAGATTTAATGATTATTAAAGATATTAATCCTTCTGCAGAAATACATTTACTTGCAATACCTAAAAAGCATATAGAAACTTTAAATCATTTAGAAGATGAAGATGAAGAGTTAATGGGTAAGCTGATGTTAAGGATACCAACAATAGCAGAAGAATTAGATTTTGCAGATAATGGATATAAGGTAATAGTAAATGTTGGTAAAGGAGGAGGACAATCAGTTTTCCATCTACATTTCCATATTTTATCAGGTAAAATATATAAGTATGACTTTTAATGCTAAATTACATACAATAATAAAATGTAGAAAATAATAAATTAATACATAAATAAATATTAAATAATGAAAAGTAAAATTAAATAAATTTAATATAACTAAAGATAAGAGGTGATTTTATGGAAGGATTATTTGGTGAACCAAAGCAAGAAGTTCTATTCCAAGATAAAAAAAAGAAAGATTATAAAAAAGTTTTAAAAACTATATTAGTAATACTGTTAATATTAGGAATATTGTCAGGTAGTGCATATGGAGTTTTCTATTATTTAACAGAAATACGAAATCGTTCAGCGAGAACAGATATGCTAGAACTTGCTAAAAATATAGATTTTAATAAATTTACTGATATTCAAGGTTTATCAGAATATTTTGAGAATATAAACAATAATTCATATGAGTTTAATGCTCAAACAGAAGTAAACAATGCACAATTAACTAATATGATTAAGGATATGACTAAAAATGAAGATTTAAATATTAAAGATTTTAAAGTAATTTTTAATGGAAAAGTAGATCGAAATGCCAATAAATTACAAACAAAAATTAATTTAAAACATAAGGAAAATGATGTTGTTGATTTTGAAGTTCAGGATACTGAAAAACAAATAATGATTTATGGAAAAGATTTTTTCCAAGAATTTATTGGTTTTGACAAAGATAAGTTAAAAACTTTCTTAGTTAAAGAATATAAGTTAAATAATGAAACAGCTTCAAAAATAGATGATTTAACTAAAGTATCTTTAAAAACAAACTATATTAAAGAAGTTGAAGTGATATTTAATAGTATAATAAAATCACTACCTCAAGCCTTAGAAATATTAACTGAAGAAAATTATGAGTTAAATAGAAATGTTAAAGTTAATTATAGAAATAATAGTCTTAATGCAACTAGACATTCGTTAAAGTTAACAAATCCACAATATACTAGCTTAATTGAAAGAATAACAAGTTTAAGTAAAACAGATGCAAATACACAATCAATAGAAGTACAATCATTGGTAGGCAAAACAGATAAAATGGTAGACTTATTTTTAGGATATTTTAAACAAATAATTCGTCTAAGATCTAATGAGAATTTAAATATTAATATTTATAGTATAAAAAACAATATAGCAAAAATTGAATTTGTTAAAGTAAAAGATGGAGAAGAAGATAAAACAGTATTTGAGATTGAATTAATTAGTGAAAAGAATTCTAACGAATTACTTATACAAAATGAAGAATTAAAACTTAGAATAGTTGTTACTAAAGATAATAGTAAAATATATACTAAAATAGATATTGATGGTAAAATACCAATACCAGAAGCTTTAGATATAGATAATAAACCAATTAAAGAAATAGATGATAATAAGAAAGAAAATAATACAAGTAGATTAACAACAGGTAAAAAGAATGAATTTTCAACTCAAATAGATTTACCAGAGACTGAACAAACTAGAAATGAACAAGAAACTACTCAGGAAATTAATAATGAGGATAATAAAAATCAAGAAACAGGAATACCAGTTGTTGATTTTGTAGAAGATAAAGATTTAGAAAAAATAGAAGAAGAGATATTTACAAATAAGGTAGAGTTAAAAGCTAATATTAGTTATGATAGACCAATTAACAATTCCTCAAATATGAATTTTAATATTATATTTAATTCATCTGATATAGAAATAATTATGAAAATAGATATTGGTATTAAAGAATCTGTATTAATAGAAAACCCTATGAAAATAATATCTCTAACTGGTATGAAATCTGATCAATTAAAGAGAAATATGAAAGTTATTAATGAAACAATATTAAAAATATTTATAAACAAATTAAGCAAACTTGGATTAATAAAATAGGAGATATATGTTAGAAGACATAAAAAAAGCAAAAGAAAATGACAAGAAAGCAATTGAAAAACTTCTTAAAGAAAATGAAAATCTTATACAATCTATAATATCTAAATACTATGTTAAAGGTATGGAAAAAGATGATTTAGAACAAGAGGCTTCAATTGCTTTTTTAGATTCTATAAAAGCATTTAACTTAGATGGAAAGACTACTTTCACAAGATTTGCTTCATTATGTATTGATAGAAGGCTTATTACATTACTAATAGCATCACAGAGACAAAAGAACATACCACTTAACACTTCTTTTAGCTTAGATAATAAGATATCAATTAATAATGAAGATAATGTTCTTTTTTTAGATTTATTAGAAAGTAAAGATGATACTACTGAAGAAAAGATTATAAAAGAAGAAAGAATGGAAAATTTAATTAATAAAACTGAAAAAGTATTAAGTAAATTTGAAAATAGTGTTTTAAAATTATATTTAAAAGGTCTAACATATGAAGAAATGGCTAATAAATTAGAAACAAATATTAAATCAATAGATAATGCAATACAAAGAATAAGAAGTAAAATAAAAAAGGAAAAGCTTCTATAGCTCAGTTGGTAGAGCGTTTCCATGGTAAGGAAGAGGTCATGAGTTCGATTCTCATTAGAAGCTCCAAAATAAAATTACAAGAAAATATAAATATTATTAAGCAAGAAATACTAATATACATATTAGTATTTCTTTATTTCATATTGATCATAATTTATTGTAACAAGCTTGTAATACAAAAGACAACTACCTTTAATGGTAATTATGTTGAAAAATTAGCTTTAAAAACATAAAATAAACATACGAAGTTATAATAATTACAAAATAAGTACAAGTCTTTTGTTTGTTGATTTTGAAAGGATTTATGTTATAATATAAGTATATTTAAAAATATAAACAAAAGAATATAAAATATGATTATAATTTTTTGGAAGGTAAAAAATGAAAAAGAAAAGTTTGAAGATTTTTGCAAGTGTGGTTTTAATACTAGTTTTATTAGCACCATATATGCAATCTGTAGCAAGTTCGATTGTTCCATTTGGGCAAAAAAGTTTAGGAGCTAAAGGAGATGCTAAAGTTATAAAAAGTGTTTCTTTTAAGGGTGGAGCAGAAGCAACTACAACAGTTCCAGCAAGCAATACAACTTATGATAAAGCCGGATATTATAAATATATTACGAGCTTAAGTGGGGTTACACCACCAAGTGGTGCAAATGCTGGAGAAATATATATTAGGAATATTGAAGGAGATAATGAAAATGATGCAAATTCAGCATTTTATTGTTTAAATCCTACAAAACCTTTTCCACCATCTGCAAGTGGTACTAATTATGTGAGTAAAGGACTTTTAAGTGAATTAACAGATGCAGAATTATCAGCATTACTTAATAAGGCTACAACAAAAGCACAATTAGATTCACTTTTACAAAAATTCTATTTAGGTGAAACATTACCACAAAGTGAGATATTAAATAAAATAGAGAAAGAACAAAAAGATAGAGTTGTTAGTATTTTAGAAGATGGTGCAAACCCAAGTGATAAAATATATCAATATTTAACAGATGATGACATTAAGGTTGCACAACAATGGGCATTATGGCAGTTAACTTC